>NZ_NNRN01000048.1:0-86911 GCF_002252535.1 Brucella lupini | reverse complement strand
GAGCGATGCTTGCGCACCACGCGCCATGCTCGGCGCACCCAATAAAAAGGCCGCTTCGAGCGGCCTTTATTTGTCAGAGCTTTTCGATCCAGCGCACGAGCCGCCGTGCGGCTTCGTCCACCTGTTCCGGATCGCGGCAGAAACAGAGACGGAAAAAACCTTCGCCGCCGAGGCCAAAAGCGCTGCCAGGTGCCAGACCGACATTGGCATTGTCCACCATATCGATGGCCGCCTTGACGGAATCCCCGACACCATCCACGCCGAAGAAAAGATAAAATGCCCCTTGAGGCGGCGTCAGGCGAACTTTGCCGGTCGATAACAGCGCTGCGCACAGGCTATCGCGCGTCGAACGCGCCCGTTCAACCTGCATCGAAATAAAGGCATCGCCTTCATCGAGAGCCGTAACGGCACCACGTTGCATGAATTGGGCAACACCCGAATTCGAATATTGGATCAGATTTTCAATGATCGGCCCCAGTGACGGGTGCACCGTCATCCAGCCGACACGCCAGCCCGTCATCGCCCAGTTCTTGGAGAACGAGTTGACGAAGATGATGCGATCATCCGGCTCCATAATATCCATGAAGGATGGAGCGCGACCGCCACCATAATAGAAATGGGTATAAATCTCGTCGGCGATGATCCAGAGACCATGCTTGCGGGCAAGATCGAGAATGAATTGCAATGTCTCACGGTCCGCTGTCCAGCCGGTGGGATTGGATGGCGTATTGATGAAGAGTGCTTTCGTGCGCGGCGTGATGGCGGCTGCGATCTTTTCTGGATCGAGCATCCAGCCATTGGCACCGAATTCCAGCTCGACCGGAACCGGAACAGCGCCCGCCAGACCAGCTGCGCCAACAAAATTTGGCCAGGCCGGGGAAAGATAAATCGCCTCTTCGCCCGCCCCAACAGTTGCTGTCAGCGCCATTTCGATGGCGTGCATACCGGAGCCGGTGACATAAAAGTTCTCCGGTTTCAGGGGCAGCGGGAAATGACGCGCGTGATAGCGAGCCAGCGCCTCCCGCAGTTCCGGGATGCCAGCCTGCCAGGTATAGAAGGTCTCGCCTTCAGAGATACCTTTTTGGGCCGCGGCGCGGATGAAATCGGGCGTCGAAAGATCTCCCTCGCCTACCCAAAGCGGGATGAGCCCCTCGCGCCCGCGTCCGTGATTGGCGACCGCCACAATCCCGCTTTCGGGTGATTGAGCTGCTTCCCGACGAAGATTGGCTATGAGCGTCATGATTTCCCCGCGTTGAACTTCGATTTTGATTTCGTGCTTATCAAGGCCCGTTAGCGAAATCACGCGGCTTTTTGTGATGGTCCGATCAAGCGTATTTATGGATCAAAAGAAAACGGGGCCACAAGGCCCCGCATTCGTTCGCCAGTTCTGAATCAATCAGGCTTTCTGCTTTGCCAGAAGATCGCGAATTTCGGTCAGCAGGACCTCCTCGCGCGGTGCTTCCGGTTCCGGCTTTGCCTCTTCCTTCTTCTTCATGCGGTTCATTCCCTTCACCACAAGGAACAATACCCATGCGATGATCAGGAAGTTGATGAGAAGCGTGACGAAATTGCCGTAGGCAATAGTCGCACCGGCTTCACGGGCAGCTGCCAGTGTGGCCCTGGGTTCACCTGCCAGCTGTATGAACATATTCGAAAAATCGATACCGCCAGTGATCAGACCGATGATCGGCATGATGATATCGTTGACGATGGAATTGACGAGGCCGCCGAACGCCCCGCCAATAATGACACCGATGGCCAGATCGACCATATTGCCCTTCAGGGCGAATTCCTTGAATTCCTTTAGCATTACCTGTCTCCCTCACGAACGCGGACCGTTGGGGCCGTCCTGCCGCGGTGGCGTTCGCCAAATCAACCTGGGCACCAGATAAACTGGCAGTGGATGGCAGGGCCCATCTCAGAAGCGAAACTGAAAAGCGCCCTGCCATTTCAAATGCTATCCTGAAAAATGACGTGCACTTCTTCGGGATCACACTCCTAGTGTGTAGGCGAAAATTACCAAAGAAAAGATGAAACCGCTAAAACACACTGTTTTTCATCAATAATCTTGCACGAATGCACCGAAAGTGCTTGCGTCAAATCATGATCGAGGAGTGAGGGAACAGGCCGACTATGCAGGGCTGGGGTATTATTGGCGCCGCCTTTCTATATTTGCTGCTGCTTTTTGCAGTTGCCAGCATCGGCGACCGGCGCACGTCGCGCTGGAACAGTGCTCCGCGCCCCTACATCTATGCGCTCAGTCTGGCCGTTTACTGCACCTCTTGGACCTTCTTCGGCTCTGTCGGCTTATCGGCTCAGCGCGGTCTTGAGTTCCTTGGAATCTATATCGGCCCCATTCTCGTCTTTACGCTCGGCAACCGGCTGCTGCGGCATATCGTGCGACTGGCGAAATCCGAGCACATCACGTCAATTGCTGATTTTCTCGCTGCCCGCTACGGCAAGAGCTTCGGTGTAGCCTCTCTTGCGACCTGCATCGCAGCCGTCGGCTCGATCCCCTATATCGCGCTGCAGCTCAAAGCCGTTTCTGGCAGTGTCGGTCTTGTCATGGAGCATTACGGATCAGCCGTCGATCCGTCGGTATTCATATTCGGTGACATCTCCCTCCCCGTTGCCGCTGTGCTCGCTGTCTTTGCGATCCTCTTCGGCACCCGCCATACCGACGCCACGGAACATCAGAACGGCCTTATTTTGGCTGTGGCTCTGGAATCCGTCATCAAGCTTTGCGCCTTCCTGACCGTTGGCTTTGCCTGCACCTTCTTTCTGTTCGGCGCCCCATCGCAGCTGATCAATCAGATATCCCAATCACCAGAAGCGCTGGAAGCGTTCCACTATCAGACATCCATCGGCACATGGATCGTACAAAGCGCACTTAGTGCCGCCGCCATCATCATGCTGCCGCGACAATTCCATGTGACCGTGGTGGAAAGCCGGAGTGAAAAGGAACTGCGAACAGCCTCCTGGCTCTTCCCACTTTATCTGGTCCTCATCAATATCTTCGTCTTTCCCATCGCGCTGATTGGCGTGATGACGCTCGGAGGCAATGTCAGCGGAGATTTGTACGTTCTGGCTTTGCCGCTGGCGGCAGGCGCTCATTGGCTCGCACTGGTGGCTTTTCTCGGCGGATTGTCAGCGGCAACGGCGATGGTCATCGTCGCCTGCGTTGCGCTTTCGATCATGATCTCCAACCATCTGGTGTTGCCGCTCTTCATCCGGCGTCTCGCGAAGCAACATGCCGCCGAACAGCGCGACCTGACCAAAGTCATTCTGAACACACGCCGCCTCACCATTATCGGCATTCTGGCATTCGCATTCGCCTATTATCGGTTTACCTCCAACAACATCCATCTTGCCTCGATCGGCTTCGTTTCCTTTGCTGCAATTGCCCAGTTTGTTCCGGCTTTCATCGGCGGGTTGTTCTGGCGCAATGCGAATGGGCGCGGTGCCATGCTGGGACTGTCAGCAGGATTTCTGGTTTGGGCCTACACACTGCTACTGCCAACGATGGCGCCGGAAAATGCTGCTATTCTGCGCGACGGCTTCCTTGGCTTTACGGCGCTACGTCCCGAAGCGCTTTTCGGAACCAACGCTCTCCCGCTGACCAATGGCGTGATGTGGAGCCTTGCAGCCAATACGCTCTTCTACATCCTTGGTTCCCTTTCACGAACCTCGACACCGCTCGAACGCATTCAGGCAAGCATCTTCCTGCCGCGTTATTTCATCGGCACGCCGACGCTCAAGCGCTTCCGCACAACCGTCACTGTTGCCGAACTGAAAGCCACCATGGCGCGCTATCTCGGTGCGGAACGTGTCGAGCGCGCCTTTCTGCGCTTTGAAGGAAGGGAACAGAGGCGGCTTGATCCGGGCATGACTGTCGACACACCGCTCATCCGTCATGCGGAGCAGCTGCTCGGCACAGCCGTCGGCTCGGCATCGGCGCGCCTTGTACTGTCACTGCTTTTGCAGAAGAGCGATGCATCAGGACGTGACGCGCGACAGCTCCTTGACGATGCTTCGACCGCCTTGCAGCAAAACCGCAATCTGCTGCAAACAGCCCTCGATCAGATGGAACAGGGAATTACCGTTTTAGACAAGGATCTGAGGCTGACTTTCTGGAACCGGCAGTTCCGCAAGCTTTTCGATCTCCCAGATGAAGTGATGCAGGTCGGGATACCCGTTTCGGAAATCGTGGAACAGCTGCACAGCCGCGGCGATATATCGTTCAACGCGCAGAACGGGGTCATCCGCTCGCTCGCAGCTGTGCGCCAGCCATGGCGCATCGACATGAAATCGACGGGCAAGGTGCTGGAAATTCAATCCAACCCGATGCCGGATGGCGGAATTGTCGCGACATATACCGATATCACGGCAGCAGTCGAAGCCGACGTCACGCGCCAGAAGGCAGCGGAAATGCTGGAGCAGCGCGTGGCGGATCGCACGGCAGAACTGACCCGCGTCAACCAGCAGCTCGCCAAGGCCCAGACGGCAGCAGAAGAGGCCAATCAGGGAAAGACACGCTTTCTGGCAGCAGCCGGTCATGACATTCTGCAACCTCTCAACGCAGCGCGATTGTATAGTACGGCGCTTGCCGAAAAACTCGGACGCTCCGAAACGAGCGAATTCGCACGTAATATCGATTCCTCGCTGGAGGCCGTGGAAG
This sequence comes from Brucella lupini, assembly GCF_002252535.1. Lineage (NCBI taxonomy): Bacteria > Pseudomonadati > Pseudomonadota > Alphaproteobacteria > Hyphomicrobiales > Brucellaceae > Brucella > Brucella lupini. The sequence continues at coordinate 82,233 of NZ_NNRN01000048.1, read as the reverse complement.
CCATTCTGGGTATGGTGCTGGATATTTCCCGACTGGACACCGGGTCACTCAAGCCTGACCTCTCGGTGTTTCACCTCGACAAGCTGATGAGCCAGATTGCTACCGATTTTACGCCTCTTGCAGCCGCCAAAGGGCTGAAGTTGCGCGTTGTGCCGTCGAGCATCGTTGTCAAAACGGACCGCAATATGCTTCGCCGCCTGATCCAGAACCTTGTTTCCAACTCGATCAAATATAGCCGCAAGGGTGGTATTCTGCTCGGCGTTCGGCGTCGTGGTTCCTTTGTGGAGTTGCAGGTGTTCGATACCGGCATCGGCATTCCATCGCAAAAGCTGAAACTTGTCTTCCGGGAGTTCACGCGACTGGATGAGGGGATGCGGGAAGCGGAAGGGCTTGGCCTCGGCCTTTCCATTGTCGACCGCATCGCAAGGCTGCTGTCGCTGCCGCTGTCCCTGACTTCGACGCCCGATAAGGGAACCATGTTCACCCTGCGCATTCCTGTTTCACAGGAAAAAGTGCCCGCCGATGACGTGAAGAGCCGCCGCGGCCTGCAGAAAGCGCTGGAACTGACCGGGCTCGATGTTCTCTGCATCGATAATGACGCCAGCATCCTGTCCGGAATGGAAACGCTGCTTCGCGGGTGGGGATGCCATGTAACGACGTTGCGCAGTGGAGCAGCGTTGAAGAACTATTGTGCCGACCACTCCACACCGCCCGATGTGATCGTCGCAGATTATCATCTTCTACACGAAAACGGCCTCGATATGATCGGCTTTGCGCGCGAGACGTTTCAGGTGGAAATACCCGCCGTCCTGCTGACAGCCGATCGTTCCAAGGAAGTCCGCCAGCGCGCTGAAGACGAGAACGTCACGGTTTTGCACAAGCCACTTCGGCCCGCCGCATTGCGTTCCCTTCTATCGCATTTTTATCATGCGAGGCAGGATAATAGGTCAGCGCAGAACGCCGCTCAGTAGTTGACCGTCATTCAATCCGTGCTCAGGGCATCATTACCGATGCGTGACAGAAGAATGACCGCCTGCGTGCGGCTGTCGACCCCAAGTTTCTGCAGCACCGCCGAAACATGCGCCTTGACCGTGGCTTCCGACACGCCAAGCTCATAGGCAATCTGCTTGTTCAGAAGACCCTCGGCAAGCATGGTCAACACACGTGTCTGCTGCGGTGTCAATGTGCGCAGTCGCGCAATGAGAGCCTCAATTTCAGGGTCGTGCGGATGATCCAGCTCAATATCGGCAGGTGTCCAGATATCGCCAGCCAGAACGGCACGCACGGCCTCGCCAATGGTCTCCATGCTGGCGGATTTCGAGATGAAACCGGAAGCGCCGAGCTCGACAGCATGACGGATTGTGGCGGCATCGTCAGTCGCCGAGACGATGATAACCGGAAGCGCCGGTTGCAAGGCCTTCAACGTCACCAGACCGGAAAGCCCGGTTCCTCCCGGCATCGTCAAATCCAACAGTAGAAGATCGATATCTTCTCGTTCGCCGACCAGTTTCTTGACGGCGTCAAAATCGCCGACTTCGATGATTTCAACACTCTGCGACTGTCCCGAAAGGACCTGCCTGAGTGCGCCCCGGAAAAGCGGGTGATCGTCAGCAATGATGAAATGCATGTGCCTCGCGCGCCATTGTTTCAGGTCTCCTCCCCTCGCGGTGCAGGCCAATCAGCCAACCACTCCGTTTTATGCCGTTTTTTGGCTTGGGCAACCAAAATTCACGTTGCTAACCCGTTTTCACAATACGCATTGCCGCCATCTGGCCGCATTGTATGTTAGGCTGGTGTCGAAAATAACATAAGAGCGGCCCGACCAGCCTAATGGAAGGGAACCAAAAAGGCATTTCATGACGCGCAATACGCTTTATCCAGAAATCCAACCGTTCAAGGAAGAGATGCTTCAGGTTTCTCCGCTGCATCGAATCCATGTCGAGCAATGCGGCAACCCGGACGGCAAGCCGGTCATTATGATCCATGGCGGCCCCGGCGGCGGCATCACACCGACCATGCGCCGTCTGCACGACCCGGAGCGCTATCGCATCATCCTGTTCGACCAGCGCGGATGCGGCCGTTCGACCCCGCATGCGGAACTGCGTGAAAACACGACATGGGACCTTGTGGCGGATATGGAACATATTCGCGCGCATCTCGGCATCGAGAAGTGGCAGGTCTTCGGCGGCTCCTGGGGATCGACCCTTGGCCTTGCCTATGCGCAATCCCATCCGGATCGCGTGGCCGAGCTTGTTCTGCGCGGCATCTTCATGATCCGTCGTTTTGAAGTCGACTGGATGTATTCCAACGGCGCAAGCATTCTATTTCCGGACCATTTCGAGGCTTATCAGGAGCATATCCCGGAAGCCGAGCGCGGCGATATGATCGCCGCTTATTACAAGCGCCTGACCGACCGCGACCCCCAGGTGCAGCTTGAAGCAGCACGACGCTGGGCGCGCTGGGAAGGCTCGGTCCTCTCGCTTCTGCCTGATCCGGCCCGCGTCGACGCCTTTGGCGAAGATCAGTACGCGATCGCCTTTGCGCGTATCGAATGCCACTATTTCCAGAATCGCGGCTTCCTCGATTCCGATGACCAGCTTCTGCGCAATGTCGATCGCATCCGGCATATTCCTGGTGTGATCGTGCATGGCCGCTATGATGTCTGCACGCCGTTTATCAATGCCTGGCAGTTGAAGAAGATGTGGCCCGAAGCCGATCTCAGAACCGTCGAGGATGCAGGGCACGCCGTCACAGAGCCCGGCATCACCCATGAACTGATCGAAGCGACAAAGCGTTTCGCTCAATAGAGCGGAAAGCATTCACATTCGTTCGCGCTTCCGCTCTATCTGTTTGTTTTTACGCATTATCCTACGCAAAACCGCTTCGTACTTTTGCTGGAAATGCTCTAATGAAAAGGCGCCGCATGGCGCCTTTTTTCTTTATCGTCAGGTCCGACCGCCCGGCGCAGTTTCTTTGTTCGAGCTTTCCGGCTCGCTGTCGAAACTTTTCGCAATATCCATGAAGCGACGCATGAAGCGTTCCATATAGCTCATGGACTGCTCGAATTCCTGCTCGGTCGGCAGGCCAGAAGCGGCACTTCCGCCCTTCCCCTCAAGAGCGGACACCTTGTCTTCAAGCTTCTCTAGACGATCCTGCAAGTCGGCAATGTCGTTCTCATAAGCTTCGCGATCTTCGGTCGCCATCTTGCAGACGAGTTGTCCCTGCTGCTCCGTGCAGGTCGAGAGCGCCCCGGTTCGTGTATCCAGGCGGACATAACCGGTTTCCGTGCCTTCCAGCCGATAACGCCCGTTTTCCTGCGCAAATGCAACACTTGGAGCAAGCGCTGAACCGAGAAGAGCAACAGCAGCCAGATTACGAACCATCAGTGTCTTTCTGTTCAACATAATGCAATTCCCTTCAGCTTCTCTTTGAGATGTCCCCATCATATGGGACGTTTACGACGAAAATCGAACATGCGGGACTTTGATTTCCGAAGAATTTCGGTCTAGAGAGCAGCTATGACCAATGAGATCATCTATAAGATCGCTCCGCGCGACCTTTGGGCACAAGCAGAACAGGCTGGTAGTTTTACCGGGGCTCCGGTTGATATTGCCGACGGCTATATCCATTTCTCTACTGCAACACAGGTGCGGGAAACGGCAGCCAAGCATTTTGCGGGCCAACAGGATTTGCTTCTGATCAGTGTGAACGCTTCCGCGCTTGGAGCAGCATTGAAATTTGAAGTTTCACGCGGCGGAGCCCTGTTTCCTCATCTTTACGGCGAGCTGCCGCTTGCAGCTGTTTTGAAGGTTGAACCCTTGCCACTGGGCGATGATGGTCTTCACATTTTTCCGGAGCTGGAAGATTAATGAGCGGGCTTTTTGAAACTCTCGGGCGACGTGCCCTCTTTGCCTTTGATGCGGAACAGGCACACGGCCTTTCCATCGCTGGCCTGAAGACAGGTCTTGTCACCTGCGGCGCGCCAAACGATCCGGCTCTTTCCGTCAAGGTTGCCGGCCTGCAGTTTCCAAATCCGCTCGGCATGGCGGCGGGTTATGACAAGAACGCCGAAGTCCCGGATGCATTGCTGAAACTGGGCTTCGGCTTCACCGAAATCGGCACCATCACACCGCGCCCCCAAAGCGGCAATCCACGCCCGCGCATTTTCCGCCTCGTTGAAGATAGAGCGGTTATCAATCGTCTTGGCTTCAACAATGAAGGCCATGATGCGGCGTTTAAGCGCCTGTCGCAACGTGCAGGCAAGAGCGGTATCGTGGGCGTCAATATCGGCGCCAACAAGGATGCCGAAGACCGCATCGCCGATTATGTTGCCGGTATTCGCCGCTTCTATCAGCTGGCACGTTATTTCACGGTCAACATCTCTTCGCCCAACACTCCGGGTCTGCGCAATCTTCAGGCTCGCGACAGCCTGCGTGAATTGTTGAGCCGGGTACTGGAAGCCCGAAACGAAGAAGGCAAGATGTGCACGCTGAAGCGTCCGGTTTTCCTCAAGATCGCGCCCGATCTGGCCAATGAAGAACTGGACGATATAGCCGCCGAGGCAACCGAACAGAAGCTGGACGGCATCATCATATCCAATACGACACTTTCACGCGCCGGACTGAAAAGCGCAGAAAATCGTGATGAAACAGGTGGGCTTTCCGGTGCCCCACTTTTCGACCGTTCCACCATCGTCCTTGCCCGGATGCGCGAGCGCGTCGGTCCTGACATGCCGCTGATCGGTGTCGGCGGCGTGGATAGCGCCGAGACAGCGCTGACGAAGATCAAGGCAGGTGCCGACCTCGTCCAGCTTTATACGGGCTTGATCTATCGCGGCCCGAACCTGCCTGCTGAAATCGTGCGTGGCCTATCCGCCGCTGTAAAACGTGAGGGCGTTACCAACATCGCTGCACTGCGCGACCGGGACACCAAAGACTGGGCCCGGCGCGAACTGTCTGCATGATTAAGCGATGAATTCTGTACGATAGCGTCGCGGAAGAATCGCCAGAAGCGTAACGCCGCGGATAGACAGAAACAGATTGAGAGCCAGCCAAAGCCCGTGATTGCCCATCACGGGCTTTGCCGCATAAAGAACAACCATAAAGAGTGCGAGCGACAGAAACATCATGTTGCGCATGTCGCGCGACCATGTGGCGCCGATATAGACCCCGTCCATATGGAAGGCCAGCAGCCCCGTAATGCCTGTCAGCGCCGCCCATGGCAGATATTTCAGAGCCTCGGCATGAACGTCTTCCGCCTTGGACAGAAGCCCGATGATCGCATCGCCGAACACCAGCAGGAAAAAGGCGATGATGCTCGCCATGACCAGCCCCCACACGAAAGTAAGCTTGGCACCCCGCACAAAGGCCGGGCTGTAACGCGCTCCGATCGACCGGCCGACAATCTGTTCGGCAGCCGCCGCCATGCCGTCCAGAAAGAAACCGGCAACGAGAAAGAAGTTCAACAAGACGGCATTGGCCGCAAGCGTGACCGTCCCAAGGTCGGACCCCGCCCGCGTAAAAAACGCGAAGGCAGTCAGAAGCAGGAACGAACGGATCATGATGTCGCGATTGACCGCGAACATGCGCAAAATTCCTTGCTTCTGAAAGATGCGTGCCCGGTTCGGACGCAGGGACGCATCCTTGCGGAAATGCCTCAGCACGATGAACATGCCGACGAGAGCGGCAACCGTTTCACCAGTCACTGTCGCCCAGGCAACCCCCGTGACGCCCCAGCCCATTTCGAGACCGAGGATGATGCAGAGCACTATATTGATGCCATTGAGCAGCACTTGAAGACCGAGACCGACAAGGCCCTGTCCGCGGCCAAGAACCAGCCCGAGGATCGAATAATTGATCAGCGCAACCGGTGCCGACAACATGCGGATCGACACATAGGTTGCCATGGCTTCCTGCGTGGCGGAAGTTGGATGCATGAAAGTGGACGAGACAGCGATGATGATCGGCAGGCACAGGATCATCAGACTGCCGGCTACCACCGCGATAATGATTGCGCGCCAGAAGATCGCCTGTTCTTCCACTGCATCTTCCGCACCCACGGCCTGCGCCACAAGTCCAGTCGTGCCGGAGCGGAGGAAGTTGAACATCGATAGCAGGAAGTCAAATACCAGCGCGCCGATTGCCAGACCGCCGATCAGCTCGGCCTGTCCCATCTGGCCGACAACGCCCATGTCCACAAGTCCGAGAAGCGGCGTCGTGATTGCAGCAAGCGTCATGGGAATGGCGATCAGCATCACCATTCGGTGCGTTACGTCGAACGGCCTTGTTACGCCACCAACACGTTGCAGCGACTGATCCATTATGTTTGTCCCGAATGCATTCCCTCTGATGAAGATCATCTACTCTGGAATCAATCGAAACTACAGATAATTCGGCCACCGCATTGTCGCAGTTCCTGACAGCGAACTGTCAGGAGAAACAGCAATGTTAAAGACCCAACATCATGGCCCAATATATGTAAGTGGGTTTGTTTTCAGGCGTAGCCCAGGCAAGGCCATAATGCTCGAATGTCGGATCGAGCATGTTCTTGCGATGGCCCGGCGATTTCATCCATGCGTCGAAGACGGCTTGGGTATCACGCTGTCCCGAGGCCACGTTTTCGGCGGCTGGTCCGCGGATACCCGCCTGGCGCAGTCGCGCGACGAAGCCATTGCCCCAACCGACGCTGTGGCCGATCTTTCCGTAACTCGCCATACGCCTTGCTTGATAAAGCGCGGCTTGCTCGAGCTTGGAATCGGTCGCCATCAAAGGCAGACCATTTGCCTTGCGAATAGCGTTGAAAATCGGGGTGGGATCATTGTCTCCGGCAGCCAGCGCCATGTTCAATGGCACGACCGACACCGCCAGCGCCCCACCGGCGAGGACCAGAAAGCCGCGCCGGTTAAGTGTTAATCCTTGTTTTTGCTGCATTGCCTGTCTGAGCTATCCAATTACCGAATTGAGTTCATTTCCGGTAGCTGAGGATACGGAGCAAAATAAAGGCAGGAATGACGACAGCCGCCCCAAGGATCAGATAATCGACAAAACCTGAGATTGCCGAAAAGCCCATATTCCACAGGCGCAGGAAGAAATCGCGAATGCCATAGAAAATATCATAAGGCGTCCAGTGAAACGCGCTCATGACCACGCCGACGACCAGCGAGATCAGCACCAGCTTGATCAGGACACGGGCGGGGGTATCGCCAAGAAAACGGTTCACACCATCCGACATGCAAATCTCCTGAGTGGTTATTGGTCAAAGCGACAGATTCATCGCGCAAGAAATAGGCTGTCCGTGCAGCCTTCGCAAGTTCCACACTCGTTTATCGCTGTTTGCGGTAATCTCGCGGAGCTTTCTGTTTTTGCCGCGAAAATGAACGGTTCATGCTGCGCGTATCGGTGAAACCGCTTGCAACAGCCACTTCCAGCAGGGACAGACCTGTTTCGGATAAAAGTTCCTTGGCCTTTTTAACCCGAAGTTCTTCGCGAACCTCGAATGCCGTTCGCTCAAGGGCAAGTTTGAAACCACGCTCCATCTGGCGGACAGAAATTCCCAATCGTCGCGCGACATCGATCATCGGCACCGGGTCTTCCAGCGTTTCCTCAAAAATACGGATCGCCTTGCGGATCATCGGCGAGCGTACACCGTTGAAACTCAGAGCGGGTTGTTCGGAACGTACAAGCTCATAAGGGATCATGAGGATGGATGCGCTCTTGCGCGCCAATTCCTCGGAAATCTCGTTCTGTATGATTGAAAGCGCCAGCGACGCCGTACCAAGCCCGCCAGCACAGGTGAAATGTCTTCCGCTGCGGTGAAACAGGCTGGTCGTATCGGCTGTATAACCGTCGAAAAGCTCCAGAAAATCGTCACGATGGAACCAGCTGACGCAGCAATTGCGGTCCGGCAGAAGATCGGCCTCCGCCAGCAGAAAGGCGGCAGTACAAAGACCAACTACGGTCTTGCCGCGCCGGTCCGCACGCTTGATGATATCGATCAGTGCCTGCTGCCTTGGCCGATACTGTGCAAGCAACCCGCCGACAACGGCAACATAATCACAATCGTCTAGTTCTCCCATGGGGGCCGTCGGCTCGATCACCATGCCGGAGCTGGAAGTTACAGGGTCTCCTGATAGCGTGCAGATTTTCCATGCGCAGCGTATCTGACGGCTCTTGTCGCGATCATCGGCAGCTAGGCGAAAAGGATCGAGGAAAAGGCTGAGCGCACTCAGCGTAAAGCCCGGTAGCGCAACAATGCCGACCGATAGCCTGCGCTGCGGGGCACCCGTTGTCGCTTGAAGCTTCCCGTCCTGATCCCGTTCGATTCCAGTTGTCACTTAGGTCGGTCTCCTCCACCCAGAACTATATCTGCTCGGAGGAGGCTAATACAGTCAACGAAAATGCTTGGAAAGCTTCAACTGCTGCGCCTGATAGTTGGAGCCGAGGTCGACACCGTAAAGCGCAGATGGGCGGTGCAGCATGTGTTCGTAAACCAGACGCCCGACGATCTGCCCGTGCTCCAGAATGAATGGAACCTCATGGCTGCGAACTTCCAGAACGGCGCGGCTGCCGGTTCCACCCGCAGCGCTGTGCCCGAAACCCGGATCGAAGAAGCCTGCATAGTGAACTCGGAATTCGCCAACCAGCGGATCAAACGGCGTCATTTCCGCCGCATAAAGCGGGGGAACATGCACGGCCTCGCGTGAGACGAGAATATAGAATTCATCCGGGTCGAGCACGAGTTCGCGCGCGCCGCGATCATAGATCGGTTCCCAAAAGTCGAGAACGTCGTGCGCCGCACGCTTGTCCACATCGACCACAGCCGTATGGTGCTTGCCGCGATAGCCGATCAGCCGATCAGGACCACCCGAAAGATCAACCGAAAGGGCGATGCCGCCGCCGGAAATATTCGGCATCTCGGCTGCAACCAGTGTTTCGGCATTATGCAGAGCAGCGAGTTCAGCTTCATCAAGCTGGGCCCGCCCCTTGCGGAAGCGTATCTGCGACAGGCGCGAACCCGTGCGCACGACGATCGGAAATGTGCGTGGGCTGACTTCCAGATAAAGCGGGCCATTATATCCCGCAGGCACCTTGTCGAATTCCTGTGCCCCGTCAGCAATGACACGGGTAAAGATATCGAGGCGACCCGTTGAACTTTTTGGATTTGCCGATGCCGAAAGGTCTGGCGAAAGCGCCAAACCTTCAAGGAGCGGCACAATATAAACGCAACCCGTTTCCAGAACTGCTCCCGCAGTCAGGTCGATCTCGTGCAGTTTCAGTCGTTCCAGCTTTTCCAGGACCGGTGTGCCTGGCCCCGGCATGAAGGAGGCGCGGACACGATAGGCCTTTGCGCCAAGCCTCAGATCGAGGCTTGCAGGCTGTATCTGATCGGGATCAAGAGGGCGTGGAGACGCCAGCAAACCGCTTTCAAACAGCGCGGAAATATCCGCATCCGCCAGAATTCCAGCATCTTTCTGCATCATTACCCCGATACTCCGTAGCCTAAAGCACGTCGTGCTTTATCGTGTTCAAGCGACATGCTTTAATCTCTTGTTTTCACGCATGTCTTTATCCCGAAACCGGTTCCCACTTTCGGGAGACATGCTCTAAGCATTGCTTGACAAAGACCATTGACCGCTCGCGGCGTCAATGCCAACCCTTCCAGCAGCTAGAAACCGGGTTTTCCGCAGGAATCCAAGCATTATCACGGCATGCGGGATGCGCTTTTCCCGAAATGGGGCGGTTTCGGCATTGACGGCTCTACTCAACAGGCATAATGGAAATGTGTTCCGTGGTGATTTGGCCGGCCGGCTTGCAGCCACGTTAAAGAATTCGCTAAAAAAGGCCGCGGTTCGTTACCGGCCTTTTGCGTGTTCGCAAGGCCGGTTTTTTATTGGCCGCCGAGGCTCGACTATCCTGCCCCGGCCGACCAGCTTTCGACAGGTTGGAAAAATGACGACTGAGAATACCCGCAAGTTTCGCCCTGCAACTGAGCTCGTGCATGCCGGATCGTTGCGTTCCGGATTTGCCGAAATGTCAGAAGCAATGTTCCTGACACAGGGTTTCCTCTATCCGAATGCCGAAGCCGCCGAAGCGCGCTTCAAGGGCGAGGATCCGGGTTTCATCTATTCGCGTTATGCCAACCCGACCACCGACATGTTCGAAAAACGCATGTGCGCGCTGGAAGGCGCCGAAGAAGCCCGTGCAACCGCATCCGGCATGGCAGCGGTCGCAGCTGCGATCCTGTGTCAGGTGCAGGCGGGCGATCACGTGATTTCTGCCCGCGCCGTTTTCGGCTCTTGTCGCTACATCGTTGAGACCATCTTGCCGAAATATGGCGTCGAAATCTCGATTATCGACGGCTCCGATATCGAAAACTGGAAAGCAGCTGTTCGCCCGAACACCAAGGTCATGTTCCTTGAAAGCCCGTCTAATCCGACGCTCGAAATCATCGACATTGCTGCCGTTGCACAGGTCGCCAATGAAGCGGGCGCCAAACTGATCGTCGACAACGTTTTTGCCACACCACTTTTCCAGAAGCCTCTGGAGCTGGGCGCGCATATCGTCGTTTACTCTGCGACCAAGCATATCGACGGTCAGGGACGCTGCCTTGGTGGTGTAGTCCTCTCCGACCGCGAATGGATTGAGAACACCCTGCAGGATTATTTCCGTCACACCGGTCCGGGGCTCAGCCCATTCAACGCGTGGATCATGTTGAAAGGCCTTGAAACACTGGCCGTTCGCGTGCGCCAGCAGACGCTATCGGCGACTGCGGTTGCCGACTTCCTCGCAAACAAGCCGGGCGTGAAGCGCGTGATCTATCCGGGACGGGCAGACCATCCGCAGGCCGACATCATCGCCAAGCAGATGACCGGCGGCTCGACCCTCATTGCTTTGGAACTTGACGGTGGCAAGGAAGCAGCCTTCAAGTTCCAGAACGCGTTGCAGGTTTTCAGCATCTCCAACAATCTGGGTGACGCAAAAAGCCTGATTACTCACCCGGCAACCACGACGCACAAGAACCTCAGCGACGAGGCGAAAGCTGAACTCGCTATCTCGGACGGTCTCCTGCGTATCTCGGTTGGCCTCGAAGATACGGATGATCTCGTCGAGGATGTAGAAGAAGCGCTGAAGGCCGCACGCTAAGCAAACACATAGAGCTATATTGTGGCATTTAGGCTGCAAACAAAGGCTAAAACTGAGCATTTGCCGGAACATTTCGGCAAATGCCGTTCATTTGACATGCCGAATTGTTGACCTCCCCCGCAACTTTAGCGATAGGTGGGGCGAACAACGGTGCCCATGAAAAGAATCGGCAAACCGTTCAATGCAAAGCATCTTTGCGATCCGGTTTCATCTGATCCCAAGGGTGCCAAGGCCGATGTGAATGTAGGGCGGGTGCGCATGTACAGAGCGGTAACGCGGGGGATCGAAGTTTCGGTCGAACCTTTCTATTTGGAAGACCAGTCCGAGCCCGAAGAAAACCGTTATGTCTGGGGCTATCGTATAACGATTGCCAACAACTCCACGGAAACCGTACAGCTTCGTTCGCGTTACTGGCAGATTACCGATGCGAACGGGTATGTCGAGGAAGTGCGCGGGCCGGGCGTGGTCGGCGAACAACCAACACTCGAACCAGGCGACTCTTTTCAATATTCATCGGGCTGCCCGTTGACCACCACATCGGGCGTCATGGTCGGGCGCTATCAGATGCAGGGCAACGGCGGCAGTTTGTTTGAAGTGGATATACCCGCTTTCTCGCTGGATATTCCGGAACAAAGGCGAACTTTAAATTAGGTTGGTTATAAAAAAATGGCTCGCCACCAGTGGTAACAAGCCATTTTCTCAGCTGTAATAAAGCCTAGGGTCAGGACCTAGGACTTTGGCGCGAATTCCGCCGGATCGAACTCATAGCGTTTCGAGCAGAACTCACAGGTCACGGAAATCTTGCCGTTGTCCGCACTCTCTGCAATTTCCTCGGCTGTAAAACCTGACAGCACACCGGAAATTTTGCCCCGCGAGCACGAACACTCGTCCAGCACAGGCACAGAGTCGAACACGCGCACGCCGCGTTCATGGAACAGACGATAAAGCAGCCGCTCCGAGCCGACCTGCGGGTCTGTCAGTTCTGAACTTTCGATCGTTCCAACCAGCGAACGGGCTTCGTCCCATGCGTCGTCTTCGGGATGAAAGGCGACTTCGGCTTCATCCTCATCACCGCCTGGCAGGTCGGGGATGCGTGCGCGCAGTTCGGATTCCGGCAGGAACTGAATGATCAGCCCGCCAGCACGCCACTGTTCCACTGGCCTACCATCGGCACCGCGTTCGACAAGCTTGGCAACGCTCAGTTTCAGATCAGTCGGAATCTGTTCCGACTGACGGAAATAGGTCGTGGCGATTTCTTCCAGCGTCGAACCATCAAGCGCAACAATGCCCTGATAGCGCTGAGTATAAGCGCCCTGATCCACCGTGAAGGCGAGTGTGCCCCGTCCAAGCAGTTCCTCGGGCTTCGTCTTGTGGGCGGCAACCGCCTCCTTTAACCGTTCCTCGTCGAAACGTGCATAGGCGCGCACCGAACGCGGCGTGCGGAAGTCGACCACCAGCATGTCGACGGGACCGTCGGACTGCGTCTGGAAGATGAACTTGCCTTCAAATTTGAGCGACGTGCCAAGCAATACGGTCAGCACCGTCGCTTCCGCCAGCAGGCGGGCCACTTCTTCCGGATAGTTATGGCGTTTCAGAATGCCGTCGATACTCGCGCCAAGCTGAACCGCGCGACCACGCACGTCGAGTCCTTCCACCTGAAAGGGCACAACGGCGTCATCGCCTGCGAAGTCGAAATCGCCCAGATTGACCTGGATGTTCTCGACTTCGGTATGCTCATTGCTGGTCTTGTCAGCCAAATTATGCTCCCAGATCGCGGCTTTGCAGACACCAGGCCAGAATGGCTTTCTGGGCATGGAGCCTGTTTTCCGCTTCATCGAATACGACCGATTGTGGTCCATCGATCACTTCATCCGTCACTTCCTCGCCGCGATGTGCAGGCAGGCAGTGCATGAAAAGCGCCTTCGGATCAGCTTTTGCCATCAGTCGCGCATTGACCTGATAGGGCATGAAAACGTTGTGGCCGCGGGCATGATCTTCCTGCCCCATCGAAACCCACGTATCGGTCACGATGCAATCTGCGCCGTTCGCCGCTCTTTCCGGATCGATGGTAGACATGATGCTCGCGCCATTCGCTTTCGCCCAATCGACATATTGCGACTTGGGTTCACTGCCTTCCGGCGTTGCGATATTGACGTTGAAATCAAAACGCGCCGCAGCTTCAACCAGCGAGTGGAGGACGTTGTTACCGTCCCCCATCCAGGCAAAAGTCTTGCCTTTGATCGGGCCGCGATGTTCCTCATATGTAAGAACGTCAGCCATGATTTGACAAGGGTGCGTATCGTCCGTCAGTGCATTGATAACCGGAACAGTTGCATATTCGGCAAGTTCCAGCATGCGTTCATGCGATGTGGTGCGGATCATGATCGCATCAACATAGCGCGACAGAACTTTCGCCGTATCGGCGATGGTTTCACTGCGCCCGAGCTGCATTTCCGAACCGGTCAGCATGATCGTCTCGCCGCCAAGCTGGCGCATGCCGACATCGAACGACACACGCGTGCGCGTGGAAGGCTTTTCGAAGATCATCGCAAGCACCTTGCCTGCGAACGGTCGTTCGATTTCTCCCGCCTTCAGGCGCGCCTTGCGCGCCTTGGCGTCTTCCATGATAGCGCGAAGTTCCGATGCCGGAACAGCAGAGAGGTCGATAAAGTGTTTGATCCCGTTATCGCTAGCCATGATATCACGCCGTCTTGCTGATCGGATTTGCAGTTGCGAGCCGTTCGACCGCCGTTTCAATGCGCTTCAGCGCTTCACGCGCTTCTTCCGGCGTCGTAACCAGCGGCGGAAGTAGACGAACGACATTGTCGCCAGCGCCGACGCTCAGGAAATGCTCGTCACGAAGGGCCTGAATGAGACTGGTATTCGGCACAACGCACTTGATGCCGATCAGCAGGCCGCGGCCACGGATTTCGGAAACAACACTTGGGTAGCGGTCAACGATGGAAGCAAGCCCCTGTTTCATGACCAGAGCGGTTGCCTGAACATTTTCGAGGAAACCGTCAGCCAGAACAACATCGAGCACGGCATTGCCGACGGCCATGGCCAGCGGGTTGCCGCCATAGGTCGTGCCGTGAACACCAGCCGTCATGCCCTTGGCCGCTTCTGCGGTCGCGAGACAAGCACCCATCGGGAAACCGCCGCCGATGCCCTTGGCCACAGCCATGATGTCCGGCTTGATACCAGCCCACTCATGCGCAAACAGCTTGCCCGTGCGGCCAACGCCGGTCTGCACTTCGTCGAGGATCAGCAGAAGACCCTTTTCATCACAGATCTGGCGCAGCATGCGCATGAATTCTTCAGGGAAACCGCGCAAACCGCCTTCGCCCTGCACGGGTTCAAGCAAGATCCCTGCGGTCTCATCGGTAATAGCGGCACGCAATGCCGCTTCATCACCGAACGGAACCTGATCAAAACCGTCGACCTTCGGGCCAAAGCCTTCGAGATACTTGGCCTGACCGCCAGCGGCAATCGTGGCCAGTGTGCGGCCATGGAAAGCGCCTTCAAAGGTCACAATGCGGTAGCGTTCCGGGTGACCGCTTACATATTGATAACGGCGCGCGGTCTTGATCGCGCATTCAAGGGCTTCAGCGCCGGAGTTGGTGAAGAAGACCTTGTCGGCGAAAGTGCTCTCGACAAGACGCCGTCCTAGCGTCTCCTGCGCCGGAATTTCGTAGACATTCGACAGATGCCACAGCTTTTCCGCCTGGGTCTTCAGCGTTTCCACCAGATGTGGATGCGAATGGCCAAGCGAGTTCACAGCAATGCCGGCAGCAAAGTCGAGGTAACGTTCGCCGCTTTCGGTAATCAGCCAGATGCCCTCACCTCGCTCGAAGCGCAGCGCCGCACGATTATAGGTGTCGTAAAGCGGTTGCACGGTCGTAGCGTCGGTCATAGCGTCAGGCCTCCAAAGCCTTTTTTGCAGCTTGCACGGTCGCACCGGCAAAGCTGTGTTTCCCATAAACAGTCCTCAGGCACTCGAAACGGTTCCCACCTTTCGAAAAGCGCCCAATATTCCATCCCAGCTGCCGCGAAAATATAATGAGACATGAGGGAATGGCCCAGATAGCTCATGCTCCTCGCCTGAGCTTCCGGCAGAAATAAAAAACCGCCCTCAGGGCGGCATATTTATCTCGCGCGTATATTGGCGTTCACAAAAAAAATGTCAATCAAAGCAAGCAAGGTTTGCAGGCCATCTTTCGGCATGAGTTCATGCATTTTCTCGTTCTTGTAACATTCGCCGGTCGAAGGTGACTTTACGCGAGCATCCACACTCTATAGAGAAAGGCCTCTCCTCGGCTGAGGCTGCCAGACGGCATATCCGCTTCGCAAGTTCGCGATGTTCCATCCTGAAACAATCCGGGTTTTCAGTTCAGGACCAATTGCGTGCAAAATTTCGGCGCTGGATCAAAGAAAAACCGTCTTTGGCACCCAAGTTGGGGAAAACCATAAAAATGGAATCTGCCTGACAGGGCTATCCCTTGTCATGGAGTCGTTGGATATTGTAGTTTCTTTTTAGAGATTAAAGCTACATTTCGTGCGGCGGACCTAGTCACCCGGATAGATATGGTGTTTGCGCTTGGAGCAATCCGAGAACACTGGCGGATTCCGGATAACGAAAATGATTGGAGCCCAGGGCGATGAACTGGACAGACGAACGCGTCGAACTACTGAAGAAACTGTGGAGCGAAGGCTTGAGCGCAAGCCAGATCGCAGCACAGCTTGGCGGCGTGAGCCGTAATGCAGTGATCGGCAAAGTGCACCGTTTGAAGCTTTCGGGCCGTGGCAAAACCACGACCGCTGCTCCACGCAGCAAGAAGGTCAACACGGTTGCCGCAGCGCCACGTCCTGCAGCACAACATTCAACCGGCGTGCATACGACGACGATGCGCACGGCTACGGTCACCAAGACGGTTGGTGCTACTGCACTTCAGATGGACTACGCCGTAGACGTCGTTGCGGAAAGAGTGGTCAAGCCGGCTTCAGATGTAGTGGTGCCTATTTCGCGCCGTCTCTCACTGCTGCAGCTGAGCGAACGTACCTGCAAGTGGCCGATTGGCGACCCGCTGAACGAAGACTTTCATTTCTGCGGCCATGAATCCGGTGAATCGAGCCCATATTGCAGCTATCATTCGCGTCTGGCTTTCCAGCCGACTGCGGAACGCCGTCGGGCTCGTTAAGACGAATACGAGAATGAGATTATCGGGCCCCGAAGCGAAAGCTTCCGGGGCCTTTATTTTGGTCCACACACGCCTTGTCCCGAAAGCCACCCCACAATTTTCGGGGCGCGTTCTATTTCAAAGTGGACTTGTAAACTTCCAGCGTGCGGTCAGCGATCCCGCTCCAGCTGTAATCCCGCGCGATCCAGTCGATCATTTCTTGCGACTGCTTGCTGGTCAACGGGCTATCGATCTTCTGCCGCAGCGCATCCTTCAATGCATCGACATTGCCAAGCGGAAAGTAACTCTCCTCTGAAAGCCCCACTTCGACATTGGCAGTAATATCGCTTGCGAGTACGTTCAAGCCATACCCCATCGCCTCCAGCAGAGCGATCGGCATGCCCTCGTGGCTGGATGGCAGAACGAACAATGCCGCCTGACTGAACAAGGCTGACAGCTCTTCTCCCTGAAGTGCGCCCGTCAGCACGACACCTGGCACAGCATCAGCCCTTGCGCGGACGGCTCCGGCATATTCAGCGGTATATTCCGCCGAACCGATCAGAGCCAGTTTCAAAGAAGAATCGGAAAGTTTTGCAAAAGCCTCGATGAGATCGAGTTGACGTTTCTCTGGAACAATCCGTGCCACAAGAGCGATATACCGCTCCGGTAACAGGCCGTGCTTCTCCAACCACGTCTTGTCTCGGCAGGCAGGACGCAGCGTGACGCCGTTCGGGATAAATGTGATCGGCACATGGAAATGCTGTTGCATGGTTTGCGCGATGTCGTTGGACACAGCGATACGTGCATTTGCAAAACGCATCCCGCACCATTCGCCAAGCTTCAGCATCGTGCGCGCAAGACGCCCCCACTTCTGACGATTATAGTCAAATCCGTGGTGCGTCACGACCGTGCGCAACCCCAGCAGACGCGCCAGCGGAACAGCCAGAGCCGGACCGATTGCGTGAATGTGCAGAACATCCGGACGTTTGAACCCTGCCCGCAGCACGCCCAGAACCGTATGGACAATCGCCTCGAATTTCATGGAAGTCGGTGCCCAGATCGGCGTTACCCGCACACCCTCCCATACATAAGGCTGTTTCTTTTCAAGGTATGGGCGACGTCCGATGACCTCGACATCCCAGTCCTTTGTCACATAGAGCCGGGCGAGCTCCTCGACATGTTTTTCCACTCCGCCTTGTACGTTTGGAACACCGCGTAGACCCAGCATCATGACGCGAGGTCGTTTGTCGTTTCGGACCATCAAAGCGCCCCTAACTCGGCATAAAGTTCCAGCGTGCGGTTTCTGTATGCCTGTGGCGAGAATTCATTACCGGCCCAGACCCGGCCTACATTCCCCATCTTGCGCCGCGCCTGCGGAGATAATCCCGCAAACTCGCCAAGAACCCGGGCGAGATCATCTATATCGCCTGCACGGGAAACCATTCCGGTCTCACCTTCGATGATCATTTCGGGAATTCCACCAATGTCTGCGCCAATCACCGGCACCCCAAGCGCATAGGCTTCCAGAATACTGATCGGGGCATTTTCATACCATTCAGACGGAAGAACGAGCGCCTTTGCTTCTCCGATCAGCCTATGCAGTCGTTCACCCGAGACATAGCCTGCGAATGTGACATCGCCGCCCGCCTCAGTGGCAATCGCTTTCAGTGATTGTTCTTCAGGCCCGGTGCCTGCAATAACAAGTTTCTGCCTCGCAATCGCCGCTGCACGAATGAGGGTACCGATCCCCTTTTCCGGCGCCAGTCTTCCGACATAGGCGAAGTAATCGCTCTCATCTGCGTAAGGTTTCAGATCGTCCGTATGGGCGAAGTTGGGAATATAGACCAGCTTTTCTTCAGGCCAGCCCCATTCGGCAAGCTTGGCAATATAGAAGCGGCTCGGCACAACGATGCGGTCAAGCGTATTGCGGTAAAGACCAAGCATGCGATGAATGGCTGTTTCAACGAAAACCAGCCCGCTCAGCGCCGTGGAATCCTTGATGCATTTATGAAGCGCCACATTATAAATGCGCCCGCCCTTGCAGCGCTCGCAAATCTGGTTGTGTGACAGCATTTTATAGGCCGGACAGGCCAGCTTCAGGTCGTGGGCTGTCATGACCGTCGGGATACCCGCGTCCTTCAGAACCGGGAAAATCGACGGTGACAAATGATGATAGATATTATGTGCATGCGCGACATTCGGACGAAAACGTTCGATCAGCGCCTTGATCCGGTCGCGCGCTTCCCATGAATAGATGATCTTGCCCGCTTGCACGAACTTTGTGAGCGGGCTGCTTTCCCGGCCATACTCAATTTCCGAGACGAAATAGGAAGACCAGTCGGATGGGAAATTATCCGGATGCTGCATGGCAAAAGGTGCCGTTTGCCAGCCGATTTCAGAAAATAGTTTGATGTGGTCGAGAAAAACAGTTTCGGCGCCACCGCGCCGATAAAAGTAATTGTTGATCGCCAACAGGCGATGTTCTTTATCATTTAAATGCGTCAAGCAGCACCTCGTTGAGCACCAAGGCGCGCCAATGCTTCGCGGACAGAAAGAACAGCCGCCCCGCTTTTCACCGCATGAGATACGAGGCGCTCAAAGGTTTCAGGCTTGCACCCGAACTCGGTCGGCGTATCGCTGACATCATGCGTATAGAAGACAAGCCAGCCGGGATTTGCATTCAGATCGTCGATCCAGCGAGTCTGGCGCGCAGCGTCATCGTCAGGCTGCCTGATCTCCACCGCCTGCAGAAAGGCAAGGTCGATCATGCCGCGATTGATGCGGTTGCCACCTCCGCGGCACGTAGAGAAACGATCAGCAAAGAGCCGCCGCGACATCATGGAAGATGCGCAGTAGGGATAAGCGAAATTGCGCGCCTCGACACGATCAGGCTCGAACACATCGAGATAGGCGGTGTTGCGATCTAAATCGGCCACTATGTTCTGCGCCCCGACATAAGGAACCTTGAGATGATCATAGGTATGGCAACCCAATTCATGCCCGCGCTCGACCAGTTTCCGGCAGCCTTCCTGTGTGATCAGGTTCCTTTTGGCTTCTTTCGTACCAACCAGGTTGCCTGCAATATAGAAAGTGCCATGAACCCCATGCTTGTCGAGAATGGCAGCCCCGGCGCTTTCAGCCGTATCAGGCACATCGTCAAATGTGAAAGTGATGATCCGTTCATTCTTCGGCAGGCAGAATGGGCGCAATGGAAACCGACGGCTGATGCTGTCGTTCAGCCGTATAGCATACCATTCCAGACGGCTGCGCGCCTTGTCGAGACTATCCATTTCCATCATTGCCCCAGCCCCCAAAAGCTGTTTCAGACGAGCTTTGCCTTTGCCTGCAAGCGCAATCCGAAGACAGCAACCATAATGCAGAACCACACCGCCCCACCGTTCTGAAAGAACGTGCTCTCCATACAAGACATATATAATCCGTAAAGCCAAAGGCGAATATAGAGGAGCGTTAATATAGGGTCGTTATCTGTGCTTTCCGCTTCCTTAATATACCGAAGCGGTAAGACCATTATCCAGATAAGCGTCAGAATTAAACCAATAATCCCAGCATTGATCATCATATCCAGAAAAGAATTATGTGCATTGAAGGCTGCAACGGCCCAGCTTGCGCCACCGCCACCTGCATAGACCATTTCCGGCGTTTTCCAGAATGAGTCCAGACCGTAGCCGAAAATCGGCTTTGCCGAGATTGCGGCGAATGCGAGTTTCCAGATGTCAGATCGATTTGTAAAGCTGGCGTCAACGCCCAGGCTTTGGACAAGCTCGCGCAAGGGATCGAAAACGGCCGCCCCGACAGCAATAATATTGAAAGCAGCGATCCCGCCGATAGCAATGAAAACACGTGTCCATTTCAGTCGCACAAACACCAGCGACATCACGACGATAAACGGCAACATGGCCGTCGATGTCTTGCCGCCCGTGTTAAGAACAAAGAACACGCAAAGGGCGACGATAAGCATACCCGTCTTCGGCAAGCCGGTTTTCCAGATATAGAGGCCGAAAAAGCTCATCAGCACCAGAGAGGCGGCGGCGGCATTCTTGTGTGGATAGTGGCCGCGCCATGCACCGGCCAGCATAGGTTCAATAACTTCAGTACCCTGATGAATAGCCCGTTGCGGCATAAAGATTACGCCGAAATAGGCAAACGCCAGTGTTATCAATGAACCGGCTGCCAGCAACCGTGCCATCTGGCGTTCGGATTGCGGCAACATGAGAAAGATGCTCGCATTCAACGCGGTCAGGATAGACAAGACCACTTTCTTGCTGGCGATCATCGGGTGAGCCGACAAAAGGGCCGTCATAAAGAGCCAGAAGAAAACCAGGCCAATCAGAACGCGCGGTTGCAGAATGGCACTGCGCATGGAGCTGCTCAGCGCGCAAACCAGAAAGCTGCCCGTCAGAAACAAGGTGACCAGCTGGTTGAGCGAGCTGGAATCTGCAGCTTTGGCTGTGACGCCGGTCACGGCACCAAGATCCGGATAGGGATTGGTGCCTATCCAGATGAATAAGAACATGCAGAGAAAGAGAGCGGCCCCGATAGCTGACGAGACTCGCGGTTGTATCTCCTCACGGTAATGAACCGATAGTTCAGCCAAGTCAGACCAGACCCTCACGGTTTCGACGCCATGCACCAAGATAGCCCAAACTGAGCGCGAGAACCACACCAAGGCCCATCCCGGCAATGCCACCCCCAGCCCCAAGCACGACGGTCTTGGGTGGCCAGCTGCGACCAATCGGAGGAATGGCAGTCGAAATGATCCGGATATTGGTCGCATCGAGTTGCTGGCGCTGGCTCGTCTCCGATGAGCGGGTCAGGAACGTGTTGTAGATAGAGACCTTGGCGGCCATGTCGCGTTCGAGGTCCGACAGCTGGACTTGCGCGTCATTGTCGAGCGCAACAGCCGAACGTGCTGAAGCTGCCTGTGCGTTGAGAGCCGCTACAACGGCATTTGCCTGATCGAGGTCAACCTTGGCCGATTGCAGGATACGCGCCCGTTCCTGCGCCAGCTGCTGTTCCAGACCGGCAAGCTGGCGTTCCGTATTCATCAGTTCCGGATATCGCGGACCGTAGGTCATGGCGAGAGCATCGTAGCGCTGTTTCAGCGATGCATATTGTCCACGCAGGTTCGTCATCGTGGGCGATTGCAAGGTGCTTGCCGGACTAACGGCGCTGCCGGTATCCTTTGTCAGCTCCTGATAGCGGGTGCTTGCATCGGCAACGCGCGCTTTGGCATCGACCAATTTAGAATTGATCTGCGTCATCGACTGGGTGCTGACGAGTTCGCCACCTGATGTTTGCAGGCCGTGCGCCCGGCGAAACGCCGAGACTTTTTCTTCCGCCTCAGTTGCCGCCTTCTGCAGAGAGGACAGACGTTCGGATAGGGCAGCGGCAGCACGTCCTGCGCCATCAGCATCTGCTTGCGCAACTTCCTCCTGGAAGGCGTTCGCCAGAGAATCTGCGACCTTTACCGATTTTTCGGGATTTTCCGTCCAGACCGCAATCGTAACCAGATAGGATCGTTCAGGACGCGTAACGTTGATCCGCTGCGACAGTGCACGTACAGCAGTCAGTGTATCATCTTTCGGACCCGCCGGTTTGCTGAGGCCAAGCATAGCCCTAACATCGAACGCTGGCGGAGGAGGCACAAACTCCTCATCCTCATTCAGCTTCAAGTCCGTCACGACCCGCCGGAGTACGTTGCCGGAAGTCAAGATGCGCATTTTGCTTTCGATGTCGAGAATCTGGCTGTCAGCCTGCAGGCTCTGGGCATAAACATCGTTGGGCAACAACTGGAGTCCAGACGGCGGAACCAGCAAATCCGTATAGGCTGTATAACGAGGCTTTGCCGTCATGCCGTAGGCGAGACCCGCCAAACCACCTATTATTGCGAGCGCTGCGATCAAAATCCACCGGGCACGCATCCAGGCGAGCGCCTCGAACAGGTCGAGTTCCGGCAGCATCAGTCCCTTGTTTGCAGGCGCAATGGTTTCAGTAACCTTTTCTTCTTCACGGACAACATACGTCTCGCGTCTGACTGCACGCAGCCGGTCATCGACGGATGCCAGATTTTCACTGGCAGTCTCTGTTACCCGTGCTTTCGAAGCGAGGTCGCGCAAGGTGTACATTAGTCGTCCCTAAGGTTCACTCAATAGCGCAAACATGGCGCTACTATTTTCCTTAGACTTAAAGATTAAAAAATTCGGTTAATGAAAGGCAATCATCTGCACGAGTGTCACCAAAATGCAAATGACGGTCATTTAGTCCTGCAGTTTGTGATAAATTTCGGTCGACATGCTTGGCACCTCATGTTCTTCGGGACTAAGAGAAAACAGTGCATATGCCTCATCATCAGAAGCTTTACGAAAAAGAAGCCTCTTCGCTGTCATAACCTTATCTTGAAGTTCCAAGCGCGCCTTTGATCCTCCAGAAGCACGCTGAGCCATAGCGGCCCGAAAACTCGGTATGAAAATTTGAAACGCCATTGGTCGACATTACTGTCCTACGCAGCTTCTAGCGGCAGCCTTTTTGCGGCAAACATCGCACAGCTTTTTACATTCGCTATTCTGGCACGCTATCTTGGCTCTCACGAGTTCGGTTTGTTCGTGACGGTGATGGCCGTTACCAGCATCGCCACCTTCATTTGCGGCCTGGGCGGAGCGGAATGCCTCGTACGTCGCGTGGCGCAGGATCGAGCGATCTATCCGGCAATGCTTGGCCACAATCTCATTTTGATCGCAGTTACAGGCGTTGTCCTCGTCGCCGCCGGAATGGTGATATTGCCGTTCTGGCTGAGTGGCTCTCCAGAATTTACAAACAACCTGTTTGGGCTTTTTCTGCTACTTGTCACCAATATTGTGTTGGTGCGCCTTATCCTGCTGGTCGAGCAAATTTACATTGCGCATACTGACTTCGTATCGGCCAATCTCTCCGTCGTCGGATTTGCCATTGCCCGCACCATTGGCGCGACAATCGCCTGCCTTGTGTTTGGCGTATCCACTGTTGTCGGATGGGCTTATTGGCAGTTCGGGGTTCATGTGCTGGTCGCCGTGGTTTATGCCTTGTTCCTGCGCAGACTCGGTCTTCCGCAATACACAATCGTGCGCGATGAACTGCGGCTCGGAGTGATGTTCGCATCACAGTTCATCTTCAAGGCGGTCCGCCAGAATGCCGACCTTCTGCTTCTCGGAACATTGGTAACTCCCAGCATTGTTGGCAGCTACGGCGTCACTCGTCGCATCATCGACAGCAGCACATTGACCGTCGAGGCGATGAACCGTCTCGTCTACCCGCATCTGGCCCGCGCCAGCGCAAACGGCATCCATCATGCGCTACCGATTACAATGCGCCTGCTCGGCGCCGCGATTGCAATCGGCATATTCACATCGCTGGCCGTCTTTATCATTGCGCCCTATCTGCCCTATCTCTTCGGCAGCGAATACGACACGCTGGTTTCCTTCTGCCGCACGCTTTGCTGGATCACGGTGTTTGTTGCTCTATGGTCGATAGCGGTGGATCTTCTGGGTGCAGCCAGCCAGCACAGCTATCGCACGGCGGTCCTGAACACAGGCAACATTCTTGGTGCACCGCTTCTGGCACTGGCCACCTGGTATGCGCCAATCACAGGAACTTTCGCAGCTATTTACGTAATCGAAATCAGTATTGTGTTGGCATCGTGGGGATGCGTTATCTACCTCGTTCGCCGGAGTCGTGACGCAGAAGAGAAAAAAGGCGGTTTCAAGCAGGCGGGGGCTTAGATGACGCGCATCTCTACACCAGCAAATGACATCAAGTCGCGACGTGTTCGCGCGATGCATATTGATGATATTCCTGCCGTCCGCACGCTGTTCCAGCGAGTTTTTCGTCCACACTCAAAGTCATGCAACAAGACTTTCGATCAGTATTTTCAGAAGTTCTTTTTTGAAAGCCCCTACTACGACCCTGCAATTGGCAGCGTGGTCCATGAGGACGAGCACGGTGAGATCGATAGCGCGATCTCGGTTCTGCCCATTCCCTATAGGGTCAATGGTCAATCGATCATGGGGCGATTGCTTTGCGCTTTCATGATGAAACCGGAAATGTCGCCACGCGGCGCCGCCGAATTGACACTCACTTTGCGTCCAAGTGAAAAGATACTCAACTTCACCGACAGTGCTGCGCCAGTAAGCCTCAAACATTCCGAAGCAATTGGGGGGATTACACTCGGCACACATGGACTCGGATGGACACGCATATTCCGGGCTGCCAGCTATGTGGCCAGTTACGTTGCAGAACGGCGTCCAATCCTCGGCGGATGGGCAACAAGCTCAGTAGGCAGAATGCTCAACCCGCTTTTTCCGATTCCTGCGATCATGAGAGCTGCCAAGCCCCGGGCGAATGTGAAGGAAATTGCGCAAGACGAAGCCATATCTCTTGTTCCAGGTTACCTGCAAAGCTATTTGGCACATCCAGCCTGGACAGAAAGCGACATCAACTGGCTGTTCCTGATGGCGTCCGACAATCAGGCTGCCGGTACCTTGCGTTTTTGTGCGATCAACGACCGCACCGGCAGTCCGAGCGGCTTTTTTTGTTACTACGTCCGCTCCAATGGCATTGCAGAAGTTCTGAACATCCTCGCCAAGGCCGGAATGGAAAAACATGCCGTCGATGCGATGCTGCTCCATCTGCAGGATGAAGGGCATGTCGCAGCGCAAGGCCGGGTCGATCCGCGTTATCTCAATGCGCTCTCACAACAGTCGATCATGTTCTTTCGTCTGAAAGCCAACGTTTGTGTAGCCACAGCAAACGCGGATATGCTGAACGCCGTTCAGCGTAATGATATCTTTATTGGCGGGCTCGCTGGCGAAAGCTGGAGCAGGCTGTCGACGGATTTCTATTGAGCTGCAAGCTTCCGTTCCAGCAAGAAGAACGTCGTCGGCCCTGCTTTGCCAGCTCCATTGTCCAGCCGGAAGGCAATGGGGCCAGACCCGACAGCTATCTTGTCATGAATCTTCCCATCAAGACCGACTGGCGAGAGTGTCCATGAAACAGTATTTCCTGCCAGTGTCACATCCACCCGGTTACGCAGCAGAGTGACTGGCAACCGTCCCCAATCCTCTATGATTTTCTCCGCCTTGTCGCGGAAGCGCATGTCGGTATTACGGGCATCACTGGCGAAAATTATCAGCAGCTTTTCACTGTCCTTCAATGGCTTCTCATCAATAGCCGAAACAGCAAACAAGCCCCTCTCCTCGGCATTGCCGAGGGATAGATCACGCAAAGTCAGGCGGTCTTTCAGTTCAGCAAAGGCAATGGCCTCGGTCTTAAGCGTAACAACCTGCATCCGCAGCTTGTTACGGTCGAGCCGGATTTGACCAGTGGCGCTTTCAAACAGGCCTTGCGAGGGATTGGTCGCGTTGTCATCTGCAAGGAGACCCGCCGTTTTCAGACGCTGCAACACGTTATCGAGTGATACATTTCGATAATCGACCGCGACTTTTTTTTGTAGGCCTTGCGGCCAGGCCAGTTCTTTCGTGGCAAGACCGATCCCGCCAACAAGTGCCAGCGGTTTCAGTCGCGCCGATTCTCGAAACTCAAGCGATTCACCAAGGCTTGCCTCACCCTGCATCATGAACGGTAGATTGAAATCGGCAGTTTCGATGTCGCCTCGACGAAACAGGAGTGACGCCAGCGTTTCGCCCGCACGCGCGACAGGATCGACGGCAAAAGTGTATGGAACGATACGTTGGCGGAATGGTGCTGCCTCATCAAATGCAAGCGTTAGCGGCCCCTGCCCATGGCGACAGATACCGTCCCAGCCCTGCAATGCGGCATAGGCCGGAAACACCAAACCCGCTTCATATCGATAGCGGTTCCAGAACAGATGCTCGTACTCGGTCACAAGAAAAGGCCGCCCGAGCCAGCGCCCGACAGCGATTTCGCTGACATAGGAAGCAGCGTCGGCAATCGAACTCGTATGCTTGATTTCCGTTCCTGGGCTGAGGGTTCCGATCCAGTCATGATAGGTATTGGCAACCAACGCTTTCTGGCTCTGTCTTGAAAGAGCCGTCTGGACGGTGAACCAGTTGTTATAGGGGGCGACAAGACCGCGATAGCCAAGACCGCGTAGGCCCTGTTCCATCCGTTGTGCCATTAAACGTTCACTTTCAACGAGGAAAGCCTGAAAATCCCGAAGCCGTCTACCGCCGCCGCTACGGCTTTCAGGCAATTGGATGGCTTGTTGTTCCAGATTTTCATCGGATGCCAAACCACCCCATGCTCGTGACAAGGCAGCGGTATTCGCATAGCGCTTTTTCAGAAATGCATTGAACGCGGGACGATAGCCGGGCCAAAATGTGGTCCCGTCGTCATGCTCGTGCACAAAGCTTGTGAATTCGATACCATTTTCATTGAACGGAATGGTGAGGGCGAGTGCGGGGTCTTCTAGAGGTGTGAGGCCTGTATAAGGATTGATCGTGGCGTAGACTTCTTTCTGGAAGCGCAGCCAGTGATCAAATGCTGCATCGTCCACATAGGTTCGGCGTTTCAGATTGCCTTCAAGTCCCCAACGATCAGTGTCCTTCCCGCCCAAAGCGCCGCTTTCGGAGGTAAGCCCGTCGATGATCCAGTAAATGCCTTCGCGTTTGAGCGCCGCCATCAGGTAACGCATCCGGTCGAGAGCTTCCGGACGAAAATCGAAATCGCGCTCCTGTCCAAGCATCAAGTCGGCATCAACAAAATGAAGTCGAGCTATATTGTAGCCGTGCAGGCGAAGCTGTCGCACATATCGATCAATGAAGGCATGATCTACCACGCCAGATGAGGGTGGCCCCCAGGCAATCGCGGCACACTGCAGCCGCATCGTTTGGTCAGGCTCGTCGGCTTTTGCGAAACGCCCGGCGGCATTTGCGATCAAACGATTTTTCTCTTCAATGGGGATGTTTGTCAGAAACCCCGAAAAATCGAGCGGGCTTCCATCGGAAATTTCGAGATTGTTTTCTGTGACCGGAAGCCATTCCTCAGCACCAGCGTTGGACATCGCGAGGCCTATAAGTGAAACGGATATGGCCAGTCGCAGGATTTTCATCAAGGCTCCCTTATAACCTTACTTTCGATCCAGTCGGTTGGTTTGCGGCGCGGCTGAAAAAAGCCAAGCGGTAGTGCAGCTGCATGAAATATCCATGCTACCACCGCGTAGACGCCAAGCTCGATACTACGCGAACGAATGGACATTGCCGCGAACGGGATCGCCGCAATCACGGCTGCCGCCAGAATTGCCAGCGGCCATCCCGGCACGAAAACGAGAGCCGCCAAGATCACCAGCCACCATAGATAAACCGCGCCCCAAAGCCGTAATTCCGGCAGTTCACGGAACAAATTCTTCTGGTGTGCCTGCCCCATTGCAGCACGCAAAACCTCGCCGGTTCCACGCAGATATTTGCTTTTCCACCGGCGAACCAGAAGCTTATAGGCATTCATGGTATAGCCAAAATGCTGCACAAAAGGGCGATCCAGACGATAGAGTTTCCAGCCTTTACTACGCAGCCGAACACCCGCATCAAACTCTTCATGGCCATGAAGATTGCGATCGGAAAAATATCCCGCCTGCTCGATCGCGCTGCGCCTGTAAAGTCCACCGCCATTCATACGGTCGATGTCACCTGTTCGCGCTTCCGGCGAATGCCGCTTCGCACGACGCTGGAACTCCAGACTTTCCAGAATCTGGTCCACGACATGGCCGGTCACGCCACCGACATCCGGGTGCTTGTCGAGATAATCAAGAGCTGCCGGCAGAAAATCTGGCTCGATTGTCATGTCGCCATCGATCAGGCAGATATAGGGCTGCGTCGAATACTGAAAGCCCAGTTGTGGACCGAGACCGCAGCTGGCCCGCGCGGGAGGCTCGATCTGCACAATCTTGATCGGATAAGACTGTGCTATCTCTATTGTGCGATCCGTGGACCCGCTATCTGCTACGATTACTTCCACTTTTCCGCCAGGCAAAGCCTTCAGAGCGCTCTCTACAGCCTCGGCGATGCGCTTTTCTTCGTTCAAAGTTTTGATGATAATCGAAACAGACATCGTTGACCTATTTGGGAGAAAGCACGCGCCTAGCAATCTATTGGCAGAACCAATCAAGCCAGCATTTCATAGTTTCCTTTGGTTTCAAATCCACTAAACACTTCAACTATAAAATGAGATTCGGCGTACTCAAATAATTGAGGTTTCCTAATTTAGGAAATCCTGAAAGACATTTATGCTGACCAAAGATTTTGACATTCGGGTCTATAGCAGCGCGGAACAGCTATCCAGCGACTGGCCAGATGCCGATGACAAAACCGGCAGCGCATTTTTTGTGTTCCAGACCAAATCTTTCGTAAGAGCATGGGACGCAACTTACGGGCGCAGACCCGGCACACAGCTATGTTTGACCGAGGTTCGCCAGCACGACGGCACCCCGCTTCTTTTTCTGCCGCTCTCAATCACACGTATTTACGGATCCCGTGTGCTGGGATTTATCGATGACGGTGTGAGCGACTACAACGTGCCTATCGTGTTTCCAGCTGCAGCGAAACTTTCTCCTGACACTACCGCACGCGTTCTCGAAGCTGTTGTCGCAGCGGTTCCCTCGCATGATGTGATTGCATTCTGCAAAATGCCGGAGCGAGTGGAAGGCTTCGCAAATCCACTGTGGCAACTGGCAAACAAGCTTTCTAACGCATCGACACATGCGATTTCTCTGATGCGCCCGATGGATGAGATAGAGCGATCCATACAGAGTATCAGCAATATCAAGAAGCGTGATCGCACGCTTCAGAAGATGGAAGGATGTCGGTTCTTTATAGCGCAAACCCAAGCGGAACGACGATCTGTTCTGCAGGTCATGCTACGCCAGAAACAGCGCCGTTTTGAAGAAACCATGGTCCCTGGCTTCGATGCGCATCCTGAAAAGCGCCGCTTCTTCGAAGAAGCAACCGAGCAGCTAGCTCAACACAATGGCCTGCATCTTTCAGCACTTGCCGTTGGGGAAACAATATTGGCCACCATGTGGAGCGTCGTTCGCAATGACCATTACTGTGCGATGATCACAACCTTCGAGGCCGGAACATGGAGCAAATTTTCACCCGGCAAAGTGATAATTCTACGCCTTTTGCACAGGCTGAAAGCAGATGGCTACGCCTGCTTCGATCTTGGCTTTGGCGACGAGGGGTGGAAAATCGGCTTGTGCGACCGGACAATACCCCTGCGCGACTATATTCGCCCCGCCACTCTTCGGGGACGCACCTCACTCATTCTTGCCCGTTCACTGGAATGGATACGTTCAACCTTGCTTTACAAAAAGCTGCGCCCGTTGAAATGGCGGGTGCTGCGCAAGTTTGGTTAGAAAGCCTACACAGTACGTTTCGGCATCCGCACCGTGAAAGTTGATCCTTCGCCCAATTGCGAGCGAACAACCAGACGACCGCGATGGCGTGCAAGGATATGTTTGACGATGGCAAGCCCAAGGCCCGTACCCTTTTGAGCCCGGCTTGTTTCGACGTCAATCCGATAGAAACGTTCCGTCAGGCGCGGCAAATGCTCCGCTGCAATGCCCGGACCAAAATCCTGAACTGATGCCACCACCTCAGCAGAACTGCCGCTATTGTCTTCGTCCAGTTTTACGATGACGCGCTTGCCTGCCTGCCCGTATTTGCAGGCATTTTCGACGAGGTTCTGAAATACCTGGATAAGCTCGTCACGCGCGCCAGTGACTGTAACGGGATGATCCGGCAGTTGACGCTCGATACTGATATCGAGACCGGCTGCCAAGGGCGTCAGTGTGTCGGCAACATGATTGAGGATGGATGTCATGTCCACACATTCATTGACCGCCAGATGTGCCCGCATTTCAAGACGAGACAAGGACAAAAGATCGTCGATCAGGCGCGACATGCGTTCGGCCTGTTTCTGCATGATATCCAGAAAGCGGTCGCGCGCAGCTGCGTCGTTTCGAGCTGGTCCCTGCAACGTCTCGATGAACCCGCGAAGCGAGGCGAGCGGCGTGCGCAGTTCGTGACTTGCATTCGCAATGAAGTCTGAACGCATACGATCAATGCGACGCGTTTCGCTCTGATCGCGGAACAGCAGGACGAAAAGTTCAGGCCTGCCATCCTTACCCGGCAAGGCCTTGACCATCGCCTTGAACCAGCGATCAATCGGGACGCGCTCAAAATATTCAATACTACGCGCTTCGCCGTCTGCAATCACGCCCTGAATGAGAGCATGCATTTCCGGCGCTCGAAACCGCAAGTAGAGCGCTGTGCCGGTTTCCAGCGACTGGAACGCCTCCAGAGCCGCAGAATTGTTGAATAGAACAGTTCCGCTATGATCGAAGACGACCATCGGATCGGTCAGAAGATCGGCCAGACGCTCGCCGGACACTCCCGCCATTTCGTTGGGTGCCGCTGTCTTCACCGGCTCTTCGTCTGGCTCGCTGCTCGCAACTTCGCTTGCGAGCCACACAGCGCCGAGTACAACAACGGCCAGGAGGCCAGCTCGAAACCAGAAGGGGAGATCAAGAGCCAGCACGCAGACCGCGAGAACCATGCTGGCAATCAAGACACCCTTGACCCGAAGAAGCGGTTCGAAAATCGACTTCTCCGCCTGTGGTTCTGGATCGGTGCGGTTGCCTGCCTCGCTCATGCTGCTTCCTTCTGCGGTTGGGGCATAGACTTTATCCGGAAATGCTCGAACGTCCTTTACGTGGCTTCCAAACAGCCCATATCATGCTTTGATATAAACGAAAGGGAATTGCCGTGGGTGACAGTTCGAAGACAGCTAACAAAAAGAAAGACAAAAAAGACGAAGCGAAGCCGACCGACAAGCCAATCAAGCTGAAAATTGACGGTGTAGCGCGTTCGTTTGACATAAATGATCCGAAACTACCGAAATGGATCGATGATAATGCGCTGCAGTCAGGTGGATATCCCTACCCATCCAAGATGAAGTCGGACGAATATGAAGAAACGCTGGAGCGGCTTCAGATCGAACTCGTCAAACTTCAATACTGGCTTCAGGATACTGGCGGTCGTGTTATCAGTGTTTTCGAAGGCCGCGACGCGGCTGGTAAAGGCGGGACAATCTTTACTATCCGTGAGTTCATGAACCCCAGAACTGCGCGGAACGTTGCTTTGCCGAAGCCCACCGAAACCGAACAAGGTCAATGGTATTTCCAGCGTTATGTCGCGCATTTTCCAACTGCCGGCGAGTTCGTTACGTTTGACCGATCATGGTACAACCGGGCTGGTGTGGAACGGGTGATGGGTTTTTGTACCCCGGCGCAGCTTGAAACCTTCCTGACTGAAACACCCGATTTCGAGCGCATGATCGTTACGGACGGTATTCATCTCTTCAAATTCTGGCTGGATATCGGTCAGGAAATGCAGCTCAAGCGCTTTCATGAACGTCGCCATAGTCCGCTCAAGAACTGGAAGTTCTCGCCGATGGATGTGGCGGGAATCTCCCGCTGGAATGATTACTCCGACGCGCTACACACCATGCTTGAACGGACCGATACAGGTTACGCACCCTGGACGATCATTCGGTCGAATGACAAGCGACGCGCCAGATTGGCTGCAATCCGGCGCATCCTTTTGACGCTGCCCTATGAAGGAAGAGACCTTCAGGCAATTGGAGCCGAGGATCAATCGATCATCGGACGCGGCTCTACATTCCTCACCTCGTCATCTGCGGAAATGTAGAACAGGCTTGGCTGGTGCGGCGTCTTTTCCCACAGATGAGGCACACGCATCAGCTGCCATAAGGCGCGCCACGCTGAGATTGAAATCAACACCCAGTATACCGGGATTGAGAACAGATAGGCATATCCTCCCAGCTCCGTTGGTTCCATTGTTCTTGCACCCAGAAGATAGAAGCTAAGATAGGCCAGCAGAATATTCGTTACATCAATCCCCAACAGCCAGACGCCATGGGTTGTCAAAGGCCCGAATAACATGCTGATCAGCAAGATCGCGAACATGGCCAACATGAGCGGATGCAGAAGCGCTGAACTGATTATACCTAGCGTGTAGATCTGATTGACGGAAAAACGGAACCAGCCAAGTTCACGCCATGTGTTGTGCGGCTGGCGTCCATGAACGAGCCATGTCTGCATCCAGCCCTTGAGCCAGCGTGTTCGCTGTTTACGCCAGATATCATAGTTTACGGGTGCGTCCTCAATCGTTCCGCGCGTGATGACGCCGATGTGATAACCGAACCGGGCGAGCCTCACCCCGAGATCGGCATCCTCCGTGACATTGTAGGCATCCCAGCCGCCAACTTCTTCCAGACAAGATCGCCGAAAATGATTGGAAGTACCTCCGAGAGGAATGACAAGACCCCGCGAAGCGAGCCACGGCAACAAACCGCGGAAAAGCGCTGCATATTCAAATGCGAACATTCGTGTCAGCAGGTTGTGGCGGAAGTTCCCGATAATCAGCGGTGCCTGCACACAGGCCAGCTTGTCGCCTTCAGCCTGAAAAGTCTGCCATGCTTCCAGCAGCTGGTCAGGGTGTGGACGGTCTTCAGCATCGAAGACCGCTACAATCTCGCCTCGCGCAAATTGCAATGCATAATTCAGCGCCTTCGGCTTCGTCTTGGGTCCGCCAGACGGCACGAGAACCAATTCGAAATTCAACGGCAGCCGTTCACGGCGTATTGCCGATACTGTATCGAAATCATCCTTCTCGCAAACAAGCTTGATATCGAGTTTGCTGGCGGGCCAATTCAGCCGTTTCAAGCTCGTAATAAGCTGACCGATCACTTCCTGCTCCCGATATAACGGGACCAGGACTGAATAGTTCGGTAAGTCACGCGGATTGCATTTCCTGATTTCGAGAAACTTCAACCGGCGTCCCGAAACAGCCGCGAACAAACGGATCATCACGCATCCGAAGAAGAATACCGACAACGCCACATGAAGCACCAGAAGCGTCATCGTCGGCCAGTTAAACACGCAGGCAAAGAACGCATAGATTGCCATGGCAATGATAAATGCCTGTGGCGTATCCAGAACGCGCGCTGCTGAAAACGACTGCGGCGTCATTTCATGAGCCCGCGCAATCAGATCCTTCTGATGTCGTTGCCGCATGATCTGTTTCAAAAGTGTCGGCGTACAGATCCGAATTCGGCTCTTCAATTGCGGTGTCGCAAGAATATGATCTCGAAGTTTTCGGATACGATTTTCGGACGGAGCAATGTAGAGATAACTACTTCCGTCTGCGCCGAGCACCATAACCTGTCCGACATCGATGAAAGCCGATGGCTTTTCCTCCCCCGATACGAAAATGCGCGACGGTAAAGCCTCCTTTGTGAATTCCAATCCCAGAAGATCAGCGATAGCTGCATAAATGGCCGATTCCGCAACATCTCCTCGCTGAATCAATTCCACACAAAAAGATGTTCCATGGTGAGTAGCCGTACTATACGCCCCCAACAACGCATCTCTAGACACGCCACATTGTTCCAATCTGGCTGATATGGCACTGCATATCTCCAGATCGAACGCAATCGATCCATTACTCATAGCACCCCCGCACTACTGAATACCTATATTTACTTATTTTATGCTTTAATAATTCAATTCTTTACTATTTTACCATTTACTTCATTAGGTATTTATTCTGGTAAAATTTGCAATCGGAAGGTAATATACTGAAAAGGAATTGCAACCTTTATTTTTATTGAACCTTCGTTGAATATTGCTCGTCACTCGATAACTCAGTTAACGCGAAATTATAGAGAAAAAGGCAAAAGCGGGTCATGAAACGCTACCTTCCAAGACTGCTCGTCGCGTTGGCATTCACGTGTGGCGCCCATGGTGCCTGGGCCTCAGACGCACAGCCAGAGGCTCCATCTTTCATCAACCAGAAAGAACGCCTGCCGTTACCGTCCTTGCAGGCACTCAATCGGTTAAGGTTCCTCACAACTGTTGATTTCCCCCCGTTCAACATGCTTGGCGATCAGGGACAGCTTTCCGGCTACAATGTCGACCTAGCCAAAGCCCTTTGTCGTCAATTGGGTGTTGACGACGTCTGTCAGATTGAAGCTGTGCCGTGGAATGAGCTTGAGGAGCGACTGCTTAGCGGACAAGCAGAAGCCATCATAGCCGGATGGAAACCAACCGATGAGAATCGTGGTCAATTTGCTTTCTCGCGGTCCTATATGCGATTGCCTGCGCGATTTGCGACGACCAACGCAGGCGCATTTAATGACGATGCAATTACGGCCACAAAAGGTAAAAGCGTTGGCGTTATTGC
The DNA here is from genome assembly GCF_002252535.1 of Brucella lupini. Lineage (NCBI taxonomy): Bacteria > Pseudomonadati > Pseudomonadota > Alphaproteobacteria > Hyphomicrobiales > Brucellaceae > Brucella > Brucella lupini. Next base: position 47,622 of record NZ_NNRN01000048.1, on the reverse strand, counting down.
GGGATCGGCCCACGAGCAACTGCTAAAAAGCTATTTTCCTCAGGCGATCGCCAAATCTTACCCTGATGCATCTCTTATGCTCGCTGATCTCAAGAGTGGCAAGGTCAGCACTGTGTTCCACGACGGCATGTCACTTTCAATGTGGTTGAATAGTCCTGAAGGCCATACTTGCTGCAGCTTTACAGCCGGCGCTTACCTCGCACCGCAATATCTTGGCTCCGGTCTCAGCATTGCGGTCGCACAGAAGAACGCTCCCCTTGCCAGTGCCTTCAACAATGCTCTTCAGGCCTTGCAGCAGAAAGGCACGCTAACGGAGCTTTATCTGCGCTATTTCCCCAACAGCTTTTATTGAGCCTAACTCAAGACGGATGGAATCGATAAAACTGAGATGCCCTTTGCGTGCCATTTTGACGCAGAGAAGGGCCGTCACTAAACGAATTTTCAGATATTCTTGAAATTTCCGATATAACGATACTTACAGTAAAAAAGTAAAAATATTTCATATCAAATATATAGCTCAACAAAATCGCGTCAGAAGCGTGATAACTATACAACTTGCACCGCGAATTGCGCCGCTTATAGCAGAATAAGATCAATAAATACATGCATTTATTTTGACTTGAACAAATCACCCTCTCATCAATAATCAAGTTGAGGGAGAAGGAGGATTTATACAATGTTCGATGGCGTTCCTGCCCAATGGCACAAGACTCCGGAACAAACAAAGCGCTCGCCCAATGAGGCCGCCTATGTGTTTCTCGGTATCATGCTTGCAGCGCTTAGCGTACCAGCGACTTTTCTGGGCTGGGCAATCGTTCAGAGTATCGCATCGCTGTTTTAGAACACGCACACCCTTTGGTTCGAGGGATATGTCGCAACGAAATGCGAGTACAGCCTGATAAGCATGAGCATTAACTGATGTAAAAAAGCCCCGCCTATCGGCGGGGCTTTTGTTTGAAGTTCGAAACGGACTAGATATCTGTCTGCCCATTCGGGCCAGTCGTTTCATTCACATCTTCATCCTCTGGCCGCTTCGGCGGCTTGCGCGCTATCAGACTATAGAACATCGGAATGAAGAACGTTGCGATGAACGTTGCAGCCAACATACCGCCGATAACGCCCGTACCGATCGAGTGACGGCTTGCCGAACCGGCACCCGTACTGATCGCAAGCGGCACAACACCGAGAATGAAGGCCAGCGAGGTCATCACAATCGGGCGGAAGCGCAAGCGGGCCGCCGACGCTGCCGCCTCTATCGCGGACTTGCCTGTCTCTCGCTCGAGTACCGCGAATTCCACGATCAGAATTGCGTTCTTCGCCGCCAGACCTATGAGTGTCACCAGACCAATCTGGAAATACACGTCATTGGTCAACCCACGCAGATCGGTCGCCAACAGCGCACCGAAGATAGCAAACGGCACTGCGGTAATGACGGCGAGCGGCAGGCTCCAGCGCTCGTATTGCGCCGCAAGGATCAGGAACACCATGACGAGACCGAAGATCATCGCCTGCGTGCCTGTGCCGCTTGTGGTTACTTCCTGATAGGCCGAGCCCGTCCATGCAATCTGGTAGCCCTGCGGAAGAACCTCCGCAGCCACTTCCTGCATTGCCTTGATGGAATCGCCAGAGGTGAAACCTGGTGCCGGATTACCGGTGATCTTCGCTGCATTGAAGGCGTTGAAGCGTTCAAGCTGATCCGGGCCAACAATACGTTTGACAGTCACAAGAGCATCAAGCGGGATCATGCTGCCGGAATTGGCCCGCACGAAGACATGCTTGAGATCGCTTGGATCACGACGGAACTCAGCCTCCGACTGCAGGTTGACCTGATAGTTGCGGCCAAACAGCGTAAAGTCGTTGACATAGAGACTACCGAACGTTGCCTGCATTGCAGTGAATACAGAGTTGATCGGCACACCCATAGCCTTCGCCTTTTCGCGATCAAGCTGGATGTCGTATTGCGGAACGTTCGGATCGAACGTCGTGCGCACGCCCTGCAGTTCCGGTCGCTTGGCTGCAGCCTCGGTGATGAGTTTGGTTGCACGCGTCAGCGATTCGACACCACCGCCGGTACGATCCTGAACATAGAGTTCAAAGCCACCGGTCGTGCTGAGGCCCATGATCGGAGGCGGGTTGAATGCCAGCACAAGCCCGTCCTTGATGCCCGAATTCATGGCCATGATGGCACCGGGAAGATTGCGGGCATCGGTTTCAGGTGTCGTGCGTTCCTTCCAGTCCTTGAGCATGATGAACATCGTGCCCGCACTGGTTTTCAGACCGCCCGACAGAAGATCGAAGCCGGATACCGCGAAGACGCTTTCCACAGCCGGGCTTTTCCGGATATTCGCGCTCGCCTGATCAAGAACCGCCGTTGTGCGCTCCAACGAGGCCGCAGGAGGCAGGACAGCAACGCTGAACAGGTAGCCCTGATCTTCGTCAGGTAACAGCGATCCCGGAACCCGTTCAAAAAGATAGTATGTAGCACCAAGAAGGCCTGCAAAAATGATCAGACCGATTGCAGCGCGCTTCAAAAAGAAGCGAACGCCACGAGAATAACCGTCCGTCACCCGCTCGAAGAAGCGGTTGAAGATGCGGAACGGCAGCATCGGCTCGTGATGACCCGGCTTGAGGATCAACGCGCAGAGCGCCGGTGTCAGTGTCAATGCCACAAGACCAGACAACGTCACCGAAATCGCGATAGTGACGGCGAACTGCTTGTACATTTCACCGACAAGACCGCCCATGAAGGCAACCGGAATGAACACGGCGCAAAGCACGAGAACAATCGCAACAACCGGCCCCGTCACTTCACCCATGGCCTTGATGGCGGCCTTGCGCGGCGACAGTTTATCGGTCGTCATGATACGTTCGACGTTTTCCAGAACCACGATAGCGTCGTCGACCACGATACCGATTGCCAGCACCAGACCGAACAGCGTCAGGAGGTTGATGGAGAAGCCGAGCACATACATGCCCGCAAAAGTGCCAATGATCGAGATCGGCACTGCGATGATTGGAATGAGCGTCGCGCGCCAGTTCTGCAGGAAGATGAACACCACCAGCACGACGAGAATGATCGCCTCGATGAAGGTGTGTATCACTTCCTCGATGGAGACCTTGATGAACTTCGTCGTATCGAACGGGATCGAGTAATCGATACCCGCCGGGAAGCTCGCCTTCAACTCGTTCATACGGTTCTGAATGAGTTCCATCGTGTTGAGCGCATTCGCGCCCGGCTGCAGATAGATTGCAATCGGAACTGCAGACGTACCATTAAGATTACTGTCGACGAGATAACTTTCCGTGCCTAGCTCGACGCGCGCAACGTCCTTCAGACGCAGCGTTGCGGCGTTAGAGCTGGAACGAAGGATAATGTTCTCGAATGCAGCGGCATCCGGCAGACGCCCCTGCGTGGTCGCCGTATAGGTGAACGGCCCGGCCTGCGGATCGGGCTGATCGCCGAAACGACCGGCTGCGAACTGTGCGTTCTGTTCCTGGATAGCCGTCGAGACATCGCTAGGGGTCAGATTATACTGCGCCAGCTTGTCTGGACGCAGCCAGATACGCATCGAATAGTCAATATTGCCGAGCAGCTGCACGTCGCCCACGCCCGACAGACGCTTGAGATCGTCGACCACGTTCAGCAGCGCGTAGTTACCGACGTAGGTGCGGTCATAACGATCGCTGTCGGAGAACATGGCGACCATGCCCAGAATCGTGGTGGAACGCTTGTCCACCGTGACGCCGAGACGCTGAACCTCCTGCGGAAGCGACGAGGTTGCACGCTGTACGCGGTTGTTGACGTTGATGGTGGCCTGATCGGGGTCGGTGCCCAGAGCGAAGGTCACGGTCAACTGCATCGTACCGCTACCAAGGCTCGAGGACTGCATATAGAGCATGTTCTCGACGCCATTGATCTGCTGTTCCAATGGCGCAGCAACAGTCTGCGCCACCGTTTCGGCACTTGCGCCGGGATAGGTTGCACTGACGACCACCTGTGGCGGCGTCAGTTCGGGGTACTGCGCAATCGGCAGGATCCGGATGCAGATCAGGCCAGCCAGCACGAGCACAATGGAAATGACCGCCGCGAAAACGGGGCGGTCGACGAAAAATCTATTCATTGCTTGTCTGCCGCCTGTTCTTTGCCAGCTTCAGCACCCGCCTTGTCAGGCGATGTCTGATTGCTTGCTTCAGTAGCTGCGTCGACCGGATTCACGGGCTTACCCGGGGCTGCCTTGACGAGACCTTCGCTTATAACCCGTTCGCCTGCATTGAGACCTTCGGAAACAAGCCACGCGTCACTCAGTTCACGCGACACCGTGATCGGTCGCACTTCGACAACATTGTCCTTGTTGACCACGTACACAAACTGCGTTTGCGGACCCTGGAGCAATGCGGCCTTCGGGATCGTGATTGCATCCTTGACCTGAATACCGAGGATCACCGCACGGACGAACTGACCAGGGATCAGGCGGCGATTAGGGTTCTCAACGACTGCACGGGCGCCAAGAGTGCCTGTTTCCGTATCGAGCGACGATGAGGTGAAGTCGATCGTACCTTCATGATCATAAGCCTGTCCGTCACCAAACAGGACCTTGATCTTGAGGCGATCGGCATCTTCACCCGTTGCACCGCGTTCTGCGCGCAAACGGTCGATTTCGGCAGCTTCCGTATCGGTGAAGGAGAAATTCACGTACACCGGATCGAGCTGGGTAATCGAAGTCAGAAGACTGGAGGATGCATCAGTACCGATGAGGCTGCCCTCATTGACCTGTTCCTGACTGGTAATGCCGCTGATGGGCGCGGTGACCTTGGTATAGCTCAGATTGAGTTCTGCGGTGCGAAGCTGTGCCTTGGCTGCAGCAACCGCCGCCTTGTTCAGGTCGCGCGTCGCAAAAGCGGAATCACGAACTGCCGTGCTCTGCACCTTCTGCTGGACGAGTTGTTCTGCGCGCTCGGCATCCCGAATGGATTGCTGATACTGCGCTTCGGCCTGCGCTACCTGAGCCTGAGCCTTTTCAAGCTCGGCCTCATACGGTGCAGGGTCTATTTCGAACAACACGTCGCCCGCTTTGACTTCCGTACCTTCGATGAAATTGCGGTGAAGCAATATTCCGCCCACGCGCGCTCGGACCTGAACATCGCGATAGGCGCTGATACGCGCCGCATATTCATAGGTAACAGGTACATCATGCGGCTTGACCACCGTAACGGATACCTGTGGCGGAGGCGGTGTAGCCCCCCCGGGTGCCTGCGCCAGAACGGGTTGCCCCGCAAAGACAAGAAATGCGGCCCCTGCCGCAAAAAGCCGAATGGAACGGTTCAAAGTCATGATGGGAGTGCCCTTGCTGTCGCGCGGTGCTGCCAATTTAACATACACGAGTGTTTGTAAATACGGACTACCGTGTTATAGTCAATCACCTAATATTACAGATCACGAATGAGTTATCCAGATTCAGTGGCAAACTGGGCCACTAGCCTGCATCTACCTGAGAGAAGTCATGCGAAGAACGAAAGCCGAGGCAGCCGAGACCCGGGAAGCCATTCTGGTGGCCGCCGAGCAGGTTTTCCTCGAACGTGGTGTCAACCAATCTACACTGATGGAAATCGCATGTCATGCCGGAGTAACGCGTGGTGCGATTTATTTCCACTTCCACGACAAGCTTGAAATCGCGCGCACAATCATAGGTAATGTCCGCTTCCCGCAAGAAGAAATCATGTTGCAGGCAGCGGCCGTTAATCACCCCAATCCAATGCATGTTCTGGAACAATCGATTATCCAGGCGCTGCATCTTTTTTCGAACGATGTACGCCAGCAGAACATTTTCATTATCATCAACCAGCGATGCGAATTCGTCGGCGAGATGGCCCCACTGGAAGACAGACTCAGGGAAGCGCGATCTAATGTCCTCTCATTGCTCGCAGGATTGCTCGACGTGGCGGCAAGACGCGGGGAGCTTTCAAAGGAATGGACTGCTGATACGGCAGCACTGATCCTGCTTTCCATGTTGAGCGGGCTCCTCAATGAATGGTTGCGCGGCGACCGAAACTACGATCTCGTCACCTATGGCGGCAAGGCAATCTCGATACTCATTCGATCTCTGCGAAATCAGGAATTCGAAGCTCATCAGACGCAAGATTACACATAATTGCGATATGCCCCACCCATTGGACCTGCTATTTTCTCCCGTGGTTTCTTTCAACCTATTGTGATTGCTGAACTTAAAAATTGGGGAAGACGCTCGACTCCTTTATAATTTACGCTTACGTCAATGTAACTCTTGCGAAGAGAGTAAAACTCGACCACATTTATGGTGAGGAGGCTGTCCGGGCGGGCAGCTTGGGAGACGGCGGGCGCACAGGCTGCCCAACTTAGGACGGAGCAATCCGGGGAGAAGACATGGCGAAAAAAACGACTGGGCAAAGTGCATCCGTAGTTGAATCCGTCGCAGCAGATACAGCCAAGAAAGGCGCGTTGAAGCAGGAAAAAATCTGGCTCAAATCGTATCCGGTCGGCGTTCCGCACGAAATCGATCTGAGCAATACCTCGTCTATTGGCGATATGATTCTGGCGTCCTGTCGGCAGTTCCCCGACAATCCCGCCTTTACCTGCATGGGTAAGGATCTCTCTTTCAAGAAGCTGGACGAATACTCTCGCGCCCTCGCAGCATTTCTCCAATCGCGTGGCCTCGTCAAAGGTGATCGCGTCGCAGTGATGATGCCAAACATCCTGCATTATCCAATTGCGTTTACGGCTATTCTCCGCGCCGGTTTCGTGGTGGTGAACGTCAATCCGCTTTATACGCCGCGCGAGCTGGAACACCAGCTGAACGACTCCGGCGCCAAAGCATTGATTGTTCTGGAGAACTTCGCGTCGACGGTGGAGAAGACCCTTAACTCCGTCAATGTTCCCAATATCATTGTCGCTTCAATGGGCGACATGCATGGCTTCAAGGGCCACATCATCAATTTCGTCGTGCGCCGCGTGAAGAAAATGGTCCCTGTGTGGAACATCCCGGGCCATATCCGTTTCAAGGATGCATTGGCTCAAGGCCGTGCCCAATCCTTCAACCCCATTCCGGTTCAAGGTTCTGACCTTGCTTTCCTGCAATATACAGGCGGTACGACGGGCGTCTCGAAAGGCGCCATGCTCACCCATAGCAATATTCTTGCGAATGTGGAGCAGATGCATGTCTGGATGGAGGTTGCTTTCCGCAACAAAGGCAAGCCCAAGGCCCTGAATTTCGTATGCGCCCTGCCGCTTTACCATATTTTCGCGCTCACGGTGAATGCGATGATCGGCATTAAGCTTGGTGCACGAAATATCCTCATTCCCAATCCACGCGATATTTCCGGCTTCGTCAAAGAGCTGAAGAAATACCCGTTCCATATCTTCCCGGGCCTCAACACCTTGTTCAACGGCCTCATGAACAACCCTGATTTCCAGACGCTGGATTTCAAACCTCTTATTCTCACTCTCGGCGGCGGAATGGCTGTGCAACGTCCTGTTGCCGAACGCTGGCAGAAAATGACTGGTTGCCACGTCACTGAAGGGTATGGCCTTTCGGAGACCTCGCCCGTCGCCTGCGCCAACGCGCTTGATGCGACCGAGTTCTCCGGCACTATCGGCCTGCCCATGCCATCGACTGATGTGGCAATCCGTGACGATGACGGAAATGACCTGGCACTCGGAGAGGTCGGGGAAATCTGCGTGCGCGGACCACAGGTGATGTCGGGCTATTGGGAACGTCCCGATGAAACCAAACGCGCGATCATGCCGGATGGTTTCTTCCGCACGGGCGACATGGGCTTCATGGACGAACGCGGTTACACCAAGATCGTCGACCGCAAGAAGGACATGATCCTGGTTTCCGGCTTCAATGTCTATCCAAACGAAATTGAAGAAGTTGCCGCCGGTCACCCCGGCATCGTGGAAACGGCTGCCGTTGGCATACCGAACGAACATTCGGGCGAAGTCGTCAAATTGTTCGTTGTCCGTAGCGACCTCAACCTGACCGAAGACGAAGTCAAAGCCTATTGTGCCGAACGTCTCACCAACTACAAGCGTCCGCGCGAAGTCGAGTTCCGCGAAAGCCTGCCAAAGAGCAATGTCGGTAAGATTTTGCGTCGCGAACTTCGCGACTGAGAACGTTGAAGTTTACAAACAAATACGGCCGGACATTTCATCCGGCCGTATTTGTTTCAGACTGAATCATGCTGAGGGCGGCACCAGAGGCTGAACGATCTCCTGGAAAGGTGCCAGCGCTTCGCATCGAGCTGCCAGACCAGCCAATGCCGGATGTTTCTGCTCATCAAAGAGGCTTGGATGCGCCTCGCGCAGAAAGCGAAGCGCACAAGCCGCCGCGATATCGGTATGTCCGATATCATCTCCAAACCAGTATGATGATTTCCGTTCCGCAAGATCACTTTCCAGAACATCCAGCACCCGCGCGATCTGTGTCTCGCAGCGTTCCACCCAAACGCTTGATTTTTCGCTTCGCAGCAAACCTTCATAGAGAAGGCTCACGGCCTTATCGGCAAGACCGGTAGAAAGCGCACATATCTTCAAAGCCTGACGGCGCTCGATACCTTTTTGCGCCACCAACGGAGGCTTGCCGACCGCGATCTCATCGAGATAATCGAGTATCGCCGCGCTTTCGATCACGACGTCGCCATCGTCGAGGACAAGCGTCGGCACGCGGCTCAGCGGATTGAACTCCGCAATCCTGTCCCGGTCACCGAATGTCGACCATGGTTCATGCTCGAATGGCAGGCCGTAAAGCCGCATGGCGATAGCGACACGCCGCACAAAAGGGGAATCATACTGGCCGATCAGGATCATGGACATAGCTCGGGAACGTTGAACGTTCCGTCATGCTACTCCACACCGATCCCACCGCAAGAGCATTGAGGATGAATTGTCATGATGCTTCCATTCAACGAATTGAATGGAAGCCAGCACTCATCACTTCAATAATTCAGGCAATCCAGCAACGCTATCCAGCACCACATCGGCATGAGGCTCCAGCGCCTCACGAGGAGAGTTGCCCGATAGAACACCGACCGCAAGCCCTGCCCCGGCAGCATGGGCTGTTTCCAGATCATGCAGATTGTCGCCGACCATGGCGATCTCGTGGGGTGCCAATCCCAGCTTTTCTGCAAAATAGAGCAGCGGGTCGGGATAAGGTTTTGGGCGCGCCGCCGTGTTGTAGCCAATCACGACTTCGAAGAGCCCGTGGATACCCAGAGCTTTGGCGGTAGCGTGGGCACCAGCCTCGGAATCGTTGGTGGCGATACCAAGGCGAAGCCCCATCTCCCGCAGCGTTTCCAGCGTTTCGCGAACGGCTTCGATCGCAACCGCCGAACGCGCACCTTCGGTGACGCAGTAAGCGTCATATTCTTCGACCAGTTTGCGCACCTGCTCGGATGCGACGTCTGGATGCCAAAGTGAAACGATATCTTCGACTGTACCTGCCGCGATGACCGAATTGGCCCGGAAACGCTCGGTCAGCCAGTCATAACCTCCCGCATCGAGCAACGCGCGAGCCCGCACCTCGTCGCCTTTTGCTGCACGCTGCGCCAGTTGCCACGAGATTGAAAACCAGGTGCGGTCGAAATCGATCAGGGTGCCGTCCTTGTCGAACAGGACGGCACGGATTGATTTCATACGCTCTGCGGAAAGCTTGTCGCTCATGCTTCCAGCGCACCGGCACGCTTCTTGACGGTTGAAGGCTGTGCTCCAAGCAGCTTGAGAAGATCATCCCCACGACGCACATAGCGCAGCGAGCGACGCGTCAGAATACGTCCATCCTGCGGTGCGGTCAGCGTGATATCGCCCTCTGGTTCACCCGGCTTCGTAACCACTGTAACCAGCTTCGTTCCCGCCTTTACTTCATCGCCCGGCGCTACATGAAAGAGCACCATACCGCCTTCCGGCGCGCGCAACATTTCAACATGTGAGAGCGGCGTGACAAGACCCTTATATTCCGTCTCTAGCTTCACATTGTCGTCGCGAACAACGCCCCGATGCACGAGGAATTTATACAGACCTTCGGCATCGCCTTTGCCCATATCGGCATAAACATCGCTCAAGCCACGGAATTCAACCGTTGTAACAGCCCGGCGCTTCATGTTGCGCTTGTCCGCCGGCAATTGCAGAACCGGATGCGCACAGGCTTCTTCAAAAGCTGCGTCGGCCGTCGTGTCCCATGCGAGGATTGCCGTCGAATTGAGCGCGATGGCCAGATCCTTCATGTCTTCGGCGAATTCCTCCGCGATATAAACGTAATTCTCGCTCTCGTCGTCGCAATGCAAGTCGAGCACGATGTCGTTCGGCAGGGCCAGCTTCAAAAGCGTCGCCTTCAGGCGCTGAGCCAGTGAGATCGGCGCATCCGGCTCCGGCAGTTCAGAGGTGTCAAAATCCGGCAGTAGCGGGAAAGCGCGATTGAAATTGGTCAGCGAAAACGTCTCGAAACGACCGAGATGCTGATGTGCCTGCCACTGATTGGAGCCGATCGGATTGGCTTGCGGAACAACGGTAATATTACCAAGAATGCGCCCTTCATCGGCGGCCTTCTTCAACATCGGAACCAGGAAATGAAGAGCCGCCTGCCCCGGAAGTTCCGCACCGTGAAGCGAAGATTGCAAATAGGCGGAAGGCGCATCGCTGTCCTTGCCTGCAAAGCGCAGCACGCGCAACTCGATGGCATTTCCCGGTACATCGCCGGCAAATTTTACGATCTCGGTTTTCATTTCATTTCCCATTTATTTCTCATGAAGAGAGCCGGGTTACAAACCCGGCTCTCCTTTATTTCTAGCTGTGCAGAGAATACCGTCAAGCTTTCCTTCGCGCATGCAGATGCGCGACAAGCCCTTGTGTGGAAGCGTCGCGACCGTCGCTGCTCTCCTCACCCGAAACCACCGGCAGAAGTTCGGTGGCAAGTTCCTTGCCAAGCTCCACGCCCCATTGATCGAAAGCATTGATGCCGAAAATCTGTGCTTCGACGAACACGCGGTGTTCATACAGCGCTACCAGACGTCCGAGAGCAAACGGATCAAGCTTGTCATGAACCAGCGTCAACGAAGGGCGATTGCCTGAGAAAACGCGATGCGGAGCAATGCGTTCAACTTCGCTCTCTGGCAGGTTCTTCGCCTTCAACTGCGCTCGCGCTTCATCAAGGGTACGCCCCTTCATCAAGGCCTCGGACTGTGCAAGGCAATTCGCCAGCAACATTTCATGTTGATGGTCGAGGTGCTTTTCATGGCCCTTTGCTGCAACGATGAACTCGAGCGGAATGGTGTCGGTGCCCTGATGCAGAAGCTGGAAGAAAGCGTGCTGGCCGTTCGTGCCAGGTTCACCCCAAACAACCGGGCCTGTCGGACCGGAAACCGGCTTGCCATCGACCGTGACGCTCTTGCCATTCGACTCCATGTCCAGCTGCTGCAGATAGGCTGGAAGACGGGCGAGACGCTGGTCGTATGGAATGATCGCACGGCTGCCATAACCACAGATCGCACGATGCCAGTAACCGATGAGACCCAGCCAGACGGCTAAGTTCTTTTCCAGCGGCGCATCTCGGAAATGCACATCCATTGAATGCGCACCTGCCAGAAACTTGCGGAAATCCTCCGGTCCAATCGCAATCATCACAGGCAGGCCGATGGCCGACCATACGGAATAACGTCCACCGACCCAGTCCCAGAAACCAAAGACCCGGTCTTCAGCAATGCCGAAGGCGGCAACCTTGTCCAATGCGGTTGAGACAGCAGCGAAATGGGCGCCCACAGCCGCTTCTCCAAGTGCATCTGCTACCCATTTACGCGCGGTCTGCGCGTTGGTCATTGTTTCGATGGTCGTGAACGTCTTGGAAGCGATGATGACAAGCGTCGTCGCAGGATCGAGAATGCCAAGCGTATCCGCAATATGAGCGCCGTCGATATTGGAGACGAAATGCGCACGCGGGCCATCATGATATGGGGAAAGAGCCAGAGTTGCCATGACCGGTCCGAGGTCGGACCCGCCAATGCCAATATTGACGATATCGGTGATCTTCTTTCCGGTCGCTCCCTTGATCGCGCCCGACCGAATGCCATCCGCAAATGCCGCCATACGGTCGAGCACTTCCTTTACATCCGGCAGCACATTGTGTCCGTCAACAAGCACTTCCTTCGAGGACGTGTCGCGCAGCGCGACATGGAGAACGGCACGGTCCTCCGTGTTGTTGATGTGCTCACCCGCAAACATCGCCGCACGACGACCTTCGACATCGGCAGCAATAGCGAGTTCCTTGAGGAGCCCGATCGTCTCGTCATTGACCCGGCATTTTGACCAGTCGAACAGAAGGTCATCCAGGGATAGCGAATACCGCTCGAACCGGCCCGGGTCTGATTTGAACGCCGCGCGCATATCGTGCGGGGCCGAATCTGCCCAGTGCTTTTTAAGCTTTGCGACCGTTGCTTCAAGCTTCGTCGCGTCTCTTGCCATGATGCTACTCCCGAATCAAATCGATTTAATTGCGGACATTAAGCGTTTTAGAGAGGATTTGCGGCAAATAAATTACCGAACTTCCAATTTGGACAGAGTGTCATATACACCATATTGATCAATTTAGGGTGATCCACCTCGGAGTGAAGCATGGACCTGACCGGAGAAGAGCGGATTGCGGCACCACGCCAAGCAGTCTGGGATGCGTTGAACGACATTGAAACGCTGAAATCCTGCATTCCCGGTTGCGAAGATATCGAGCGCATTTCGGAAACAGAGATACGTGCCGCCCTCAAAGTGAGTTTCGGAATCCTGAAAGTCCGCTTTCACGGCATTCTGGAATTGTCGAATATGAAACCGCCTGTCTCCTATACGATTTCCGGCCACGGGGAAGGCTCCATAGCAGGGTTTGCTCACGGTGCGACCGATGTGCGTCTGGACGAAGACGGTACCGACACGATTTTATCCTACGCCATACGTGGCGATGCCGGTGGCAAGGTGGCACAGATCGGCACGAAATTGCTCGGCTCAGTCGCACGAAAAATCGCAGACCGCTTCTTTGCCAATATCGCAGAAGCGGCGTCGAACGCCGCCGCAAAAACGACCTGATCCAGCTTCACTCTTATAAAGCTGCAACGGTGTTCCTTAACAATCCGGTATTCGATAATTCGCAATACTTCTTGAAAGCCCGCTGGCATGAAACCCAGAGACGTCGCGACCTATATTTTCCTTGCCGTAGCATGGGGACTTTCGTTCCTTGTGGTGCTGCGCGTGGTCGAAGCCTTTGGCTGGGCCGGTGCGGTTGCCTTCCGCTCTTTCATTGCCGCCGGAACACTTTTTGCAATCGCGAAACTCTCCGGACGCAATCTTGATTTTCAGGCGGGCTGGAAACCCTTCGCCGTGGTTGGTGCAACCACCGTTGCGGGCCAGCTTATTGGCCTTTCCTACGGAACGCCGCTGATTGGCACCGCTATGGCCGCGATCTGCGTCGCATCCATTCCGCTTTTCTCGATGGTTATCAGCCAGCTCTGGGGTCTCGAACGCATCACGGCGCGCGGCCTCATCGGCCTGCTCCTCGGCGTAACCGGCATTGTGCTTCTGGTCGGCTTCCCGGCTGTTGCGGTTACGCCTGAATTTATCATGGGCTGTATTGCTGTGCTTTTCTCCTGCTTCTCGGCAGCATTCGGCAGCAACTATGCAAGCCGTCGTCTTTCTACCACCGGCTCATGGGAAACCACCATCGGCGCATTCGTGTTTGGCGGCATATTAAGTTTGCCACTGATCTTGGCCGTTCCTGTGCCAGCCATGCCGGGGATGATTGATTTTGTATATCTGCTGATCTCGGCATGTGTGATGAGTGCGCTTACCTATGTGCTTTACTTCAAACTGGTTGGAAATGTCGGCCCGACCAAAGCCATCAGCGTTGAATTCGTCGTGACTGTCATCGCGGTTCTCGTCGGTGCGGTGTTCCTCAAAGAACAGCTTTCCTTGATCCAGTTTGTCGGCGCTGCTGTCATCATCAGTGGCTGTGCTCTGGTGCTAAGCTCGCGCCCGGCACTACCCAAAGAATCCCAAACTTTCCCTGCCTCGGAAGCGACACCGGACGGCCTCAAGTCCGATCCGCTTTGATTTCACACTCTGATCAACTGTCAAAGGCCCGCGCTTCCAAAGCCGGGCCTTTCTCTATTTCTAGTGCCTAACTCTCATAAATTGACCAGATGATAAAAAATTTGACCTTCCGTAAAAATCTGTCATCCTGTCATTAACGGGCATCACGCGACGGCAAAGATCGCAGCCCGGAACAACGTTTAAGGTGCGCAAAGGGAACCCGCGCCTGAACAAGCAAAAATGGGAGATGCGATCGATGAGATCAGCAGACAATTCGCCTATTGATGCAGTCGATAATCCGGGACATACGAACGGGCCTGATATTCACGGCTCGCGGCTTGAGAAGGCCGACTATGCGCATGTTTTTGATGATCTGCATCCGCCGCTGAACAAGCATGAAGCCCTCGTTGAATCCGACCGCTGCTATTATTGCTATGACGCACCTTGCATGAATGCATGTCCTACCAGCATCGATATTCCGCGTTTCATTCGCCAGATTAACACCGGCAATGCCATCGGTGCAGCCAAGACCATTCTCTCAGAAAATATTCTGGGCGGCATGTGCGCCCGCGTTTGCCCGACAGAAACGCTCTGCGAAGAAGTGTGTGTTCGCGAAACCTCCGAAGGCAAACCGGTCAAGATCGGTGAATTGCAGCGCTATGCCACAGATGTTCTGATGGAAACCGGCAATCATCCATTCAAGCGCGCACCCGATACTGGCAAGCACATCGCAATCGTTGGCGCGGGCCCGGCAGGTATCTCCGCAGCACATCGCCTTGCGATGTATGGGCATCAGGTGACGATTTTTGAAGCGCGACCCAAGGGCGGCGGTCTTAATGAATATGGTATTGCCGCCTATAAGACGGTCAATAATTTCGCCCAGCGCGAACTGGAATTCGTGCTGAAAATCGGCGCGATCAATATCGAATATAACCAGACGCTCGGTCAGGACATCACCATTGAAACGCTGAAGGCTGGCTATGATGCAGTTTTCCTCGGCATGGGCATGCCAGGCGTCAACGATCTGGCGCTTGTCGGCGAAGATGCGCCCAACGTGATCGATGCGGTGGATTACATCGCCAATCTGCGTCAGGCAAAAGACCTCTCATCCCTCCCCGTTGGCCGCAATGTGGTAGTGATCGGCGGCGGCATGACGGCGGTAGACGTTGCGATCCAGACCAAGAAGCTTGGCGCTGAAAACGTGACAATCGTTTATCGTCGCGGTCAGGAAAGCATGAATGCCAGCGCCTATGAGCAGGAACTGGCACAGATTCATGGCGTGGTGATCCGTCACTGGTTGCAACCGCATGCCCTTGAGCGGAACGAAGACGGCACGGTCAATGCCGTGGTCTTTGAATATACCAATGCCGATAGCGGCAAACTTTCCGGCACCGGCGAATATCTCATTCTTGAAGCCGATCAGGTGTTCAAGGCTATCGGCCAGAAGTTTGAACCAGAGCCAATTGCCGGGTCTGGCATCGGACTTTCCAAAGGGCGCATCAGCGTCGATGAAGATCGTCGCACATCCGTTGAGGGCATATGGGCAGGAGGCGACTGCGTTGCAGGTGGTCAGGATCTGACCGTTGCATCGGTGGAAGACGGCAAGGTTGCAGCAGAATCCATCCATGCGACGCTGACAAAACGTCCCGAAGCGATTGAAGGTTTTGCCGATGCGGTGTTGTCGGGCGGCGCACTTCATGCGCCCTCCCCGTCTGCTTCGCGTGACCGCAGTGTGCCATTGGGCCAGGAACAGGGCTGAGGAGAGTAAAAATGGCTGATCTTTCAACGAACTTCCTCGGCATCAAGTCTCCAAACCCGTTCTGGCTGGCTTCGGCCCCACCGACGGACAAAGCTTACAATGTCGAACGGGCTTTCAAGGCTGGCTGGGGTGGCGTGGTCTGGAAAACGCTGGGGGCTGAAGGCCCGCCGGTCGTAAACGTCAATGGTCCGCGCTATGGCGCTATCCATGGTGCTGACCGGCGCCTGCTGGGTCTCAACAATATCGAGCTGATCACCGACCGGCCACTGGAAGTGAACCTGCGCGAAATGAAAGAAGTGAAAATGCGCTGGCCCGACCGCGCATTGATCGCTTCGATCATGGTGCCATGCGAAGAAGAAGCGTGGAAAGCAATCCTGCCCCTGGTGGAAGAAACCGGTGCCGACGGCATCGAGCTGAACTTTGGCTGTCCGCACGGCATGAGCGAACGCGGCATGGGTGCGGCTGTCGGTCAGGTGCCGGAATATGTCGGGATGGTCGTGAAATGGTGCAAGCAATATAGCCGTATGCCGGTGATCACCAAGCTGACGCCGAACATCACCGATATTCGCAAGCCAGCGCGTGGCGCGAAAGAAAACGGCACCGATGCGGTATCGCTGATCAACACGATCAATTCGATTGTTTCGGTTGATTTGGACAGCATGTCGCCGGTGCCATCCATTGACGGTCGCGGCAGCCATGGCGGCTATTGCGGACCAGCGGTCAAGCCGATTGCGCTCAACATGGTGGCGGAAATTGCGCGCGATCCTGAAACCTATGGCCTGCCGATTTCAGGCATTGGCGGGATTACCACATGGCGCGATGCTGCGGAATTTATCGCGCTCGGCTGCGGCACGGTTCAGGTCTGTACCGCTGCTATGACCTATGGCTTCAAGGTCGTTGAAGAAATGATCGACGGTCTTTCCGACTGGATGGATAGTAAAGGCTATCAGACGCTGGACGATTTCCGCGGCATGGCTGTGGGGCATGTCAGCGACTGGCAGTATCTCAACCTCAATTATGTCACCAAGGCACGGATCGATCAGGATTCCTGCATCAAGTGCGGCCGTTGCCATATTGCCTGCGAAGATACCTCGCATCAGGCAATCACCAGTCTGGTGAATGGTGCGCGCCACTTTGAGGTGATCGATGAGGAATGCGTTGGCTGCAATCTCTGCGTCAATGTCTGCCCGGTCGAGGATTGCATCACCATGGAGCAGATCGGCGATTTCGATCCGCGCACCAAGGCACCGATCCCGGCACAATATGCCAATTGGACCACGCATCCAAACAATCCGATGGCCGTGAAAGAGGCCGCGGAATAAAACAAAGACGCCGGGCAAAAGCTCGGCGTTTTGATGTTAGCGGCTGACGCGTTTGCCTTTTTTCGGCTCGAACACATGGCTTGTTGCCGGATCAATCGCAATGGTCAGCACATCGCCCGGACGCACGGTCAGGCGCTCGCGGAACAGGCAGGTAATCGGCTGATCACCGAGCTTGCCCATGACCATGATTTCCGAGCCGGTGGGTTCAACGATTTCGACCGTGACTGGAACGCCCTGCTCTGCGATCTTCATATGCTCAGGGCGCACACCATAAACAGCCTTGCCCGAAAGACTTGCATAATCGCCTTCCGGAAGCGGCATACGGAAGCCGCCGTCGGCCACAAACGAACCTTCTTCGATCTTGCCATTGACGAAGTTCATCGATGGTGAACCGATGAAGCCAGCCACAAACATGTTGGCCGGACGGTCATAAAGATCGAGCGGCGCGCCGATCTGTTCCACGAGGCCATCGCGCATGACGACGATCTTATCAGCCATGGTCATGGCTTCGATCTGATCGTGGGTCACGTAAATCGTGGTGGTCTTTAGGCGCTGATGCAGTCCCTTGATCTCACCGCGCATCTGCACGCGCAATTTAGCGTCGAGATTGGAGAGCGGTTCGTCAAACAGAAACACCTGCGGATCGCGAACAATCGCACGGCCCATGGCCACACGCTGGCGCTGACCGCCGGAAAGCTGGCGTGGAAAGCGGTCGAGCAGCTTGTTGAGGCCGAGGATTTCTGCTGCACGATTAACGCGGCTGTCGCGTTCTTCCTTCGGTGCATTTTTCAGCATGAGCGCGAAGCCCATATTGTCGGCCACCGTCATATGCGGATAGAGCGCATAATTCTGGAACACCATGGCAATATCGCGCTCTTTAGCGCGTAGGTCATTGACCACACGCGGACCAATGGCGATTTCGCCGTCACTGATTTCCTCAAGCCCTGCGATCATGCGCAGAAGCGTGGATTTTCCGCAGCCCGACGGGCCGACCAACACGACAAATTCGCCGTCCTGAATATCCACGGACACGCCGTGCAACACGCCGACATTGCCATATTTCTTGATTGCATTTCGGATGGATACAGATGCCATCTTGAACCTCAACTCTTATTTGACGGCGCCTGCTGTCAGACCTGCAACGATCTGGCGCTGTGCGAAAACGGTTAGCAACAGGACCGGCAATGTGACCACAAGGGCTGCGGCGGCAAGCGGACCCCAGCTGACCTGTTCAAAGGACAGCATGTTGTAAACTGCGACCGGCAGGGTGCGTGTCTCGCGGCTTGCAAGCACGATGCCGAAAACGAAATTGTTCCACGAGAAGATCACCGCAAGGATGAGCGACACCACAACGCCCGGCTTGGCGATTGGAAGTGCCACCTTCATGAACACCTGCCACGAGGATGCGCCATCGATAATGGCGGCTTCTTCAAGCTCCAACGGCGTTGTCTCGAAGTAGCCGATCATGATCCAGATCACGATTGGAACAGTCACAACCAGATGGATGATGATCTGCGGCCAGAGGGTGCCGAGCAGTCCGAGCGTCTGAAACAGCAGAAACAGCGGGATCAGGTAGGACAGACCCGGCGTCATACGCGCAATCATGATGACGATTGCCGACTTGTTGGCGCGCAGTCGTGCAATGCCGTAGCCTGCCGGAACCCCGACCAGCAATGCCAGCAAAGTCGCTGTTCCGGTCACGAGAATACTGTTCCAGAAATAGAGCAGAAAATCGTTGGTCTCGAAAATTCCGCTATAGTTCGACCACGCGATGCGGTCGGGGATCAGGATCGGTGGATAGGCGCCGTTGTCGATTTCATATTTCAAGGAAAGCGACAGCATCCAGACGAAGAAGAAGATTGCAGGCGACACGATGATGAAAACCATGAGTGCCGTGCCAAGCTTTGAAAGAATTGACTTGCGTGCCATGGTTGGTCCTCACGAGTTCCATTTGGTTCGCTGGCGCAGGGCCAGAAGGATCATCGACATGGCGATAATGACAATGAAGAACACCACGGCAATCGCCGATCCATAGCCAATGTCATAATAGGAAAACGCCACGTTATAGAGATAGATATTGATGGTTTCCGATGCCGTTCCGGGACCGCCCTGCGTCATCGCATAGATAATGTCGAAGCTTTTCAGCGCATCGATCGAGCGGATGATGACGGCCACCATGATAAAGGGCAGGATCATCGGAAGCGTGATATAGCGGAACTTCTGCCAGCCATTGGCACCATCGATTTCCGCACTTTCAAACGGATCGCGCGGCATGGAGGCCAAGCCGCCGAGCACAATCAGCATGACCAGCGGCGTCCACTGCCAGGTTTCAACCAGCACCAGCGACGGGATAACCGTGCTCTGATTAAATATCCACTCCTGCGGCGCAATGCCGATCAGCGAGAGAAGATAGTTCAGCACACCGAGCTGCGGGTGATACATCATCGTCCAGACAAGGGCGACGGCAACCGGCGTCGCCATCATCGGCATCACGAAAATACCGCGCAACAGCCCGCGCATTGGCAGCTTGCTGTCAAAGACCAGCGCTGCAATCGTGCCCAGAATCATCGGCGCCACGACCGAGAGAACTGTATAGACAAGCGTATGCCACATGGATTCCCAGAAGCGCATATCGGCTGCAAGACGCAGATAATTGTCGAAGCCGACAAAGCTCTGCTCCCCGCCGAGCTGCCACTGGTTTGCACTCATCCAAAGCGTAAACACCCATGGGAAGACAATCACCGCCCCGACGGTGATCAAGGCTGGAAGAACAAATGGCCAGTAACTTGGCCGCAAGCGGCTCTTGCCAGTCTTGGTGGAGGAAGCTGCATTGGCAGCAGCTTCCGTTTTTGCACCTATCGGGGCGGCAGATGTCATTTTCCTTCGCTCCGTGCGAGGACCGGACGGAATTCTTCCGTCGCGCGTTTCATTTCAGTTTCTGCATCCGCACCATTCAACAGATTGGTGAGGCCGACACCGATAATGTCGCGGAATTCGGTGACAGGTACGATGACCGGCAGGCAGAGCTGGCTGATTGGTGCGGATTTTGACAGAGCTTCCACCCAGCCCGCTGGCATGGTAACGCCCTTGCGCACGGCTTCATCATCGATGACCGACTTGCGGAACGGAACACCCGATCCCGACTGCAACAGGCGAGCGCCCATTTCCTTGGAAATGGCCCACTGGCAATACAGATATGCAGCTTCCTTGTTCTTGGAAGCTTCGGTCACGCCGATACCATCGCCGGTGGTTGGTGCTGCCTGCGCATTCGGGCCTGCTGGCATGACGCCATAGCCAACCTTGCCGACAACACGCGACTTGTTCGGATCTTCGAGCGGCGGCGCAAAGCCGATACCGTCGAGCCACATGCCGACACGGCCCTGCAGGAAGTTCGACTGGCATTCAGCCCAGTTAAAGCCTGCAACACCGGGAGGTGCCGATTTGGTCATCAGGCGCTGATAGAGCTTGGCGGCTTCAATCCCTTCAGCCGAATCCGTCTGCAGATTACCGTCTGCGTCAACCGACTGCTTGCCATAGCCGAGCAGGAGGCTGGTATAGACCGGCGCATTGGCATTCTTCATGCCGCGAGCGACAAAACCATAGGTTCTGGTTGATGGATCGGTGAGCGCTTCTGCAGCGGCAACCAATTCTTCAAAAGTCTTCGGGAATTCGATGCCCTTGGCGGCAAAGAGTTCCTTGTTCCAGTAGATGATCCAGTAATCGACCGAGAAAGGCAGCGCGCCGAAGCGGCCATTGGCATCCTTGGCGAAGGTCAGACCGGCGCTTGCAAAATCATCTTCTGTGAGTGATGCATCGGTCAGCGTCGGGTCTTTCAGAAACGGGTTGAGGTCGGCAAGCCAGCCACCCTTTTCAAATTGACGCTTCTGAACGTGATAGCTGATGTGAATAACGTCGAAGCTTGGACGACCGGACGTCAGCTCGATCACCGCTTTCTGGCGCTGCTGCTGTTCCGGCATCTGCTCGGAATTGACCTTGATGCCGGTGAGCTCTTCGAATTCCTTCTGATATTTCTGAAGGATTTCGCCGCGCGGGCTCTTGATAAGATTTACTTCAAGCGTGGTGCCAGCATATTTCTTCCAGTCAACGGTCGACTGCGCGAAAGATGGGCTGATGCCCGTGACACCCGAGGCGGCGATGGCCGCTGTTCCCGCCAGAAACTGACGACGTGTTGGACGTAATAGATTCATTACATGCTCCTCCCCTATGGCTTCTTGGCCCTATCATTCTTCCGGCCCGGCAACTCCTCTTGCGCGGCCCTGGTTGTTAAATCTGCAAAGCCAGCTTCCGTGCATTGTTGATGTGAACGGCGATGGCATCCATGGCTGTCTGCGGATCGCGTGTTTCGATTGCAGCAAGCACAGCGAGATGCTCCTGCATGACCGGGATAACACGCCCGGTGATACGGAAGCGCTCCTGATTGATCAGGCGCATCTTGATCGTATTGGTCTGGTAAGCACGCCAGATGATCTCATTATCGAGCGAGCCGACAATTGTGTCGTGCAGGCTCCAGTCGATATTCTGCGCCCGCTCTTCGAGCTCTGGTGTTTCGCCCTCATTCATTGCGCGATTGAGCGTCTCTTCATGCTCGGCACGCAGCGAACGCAACAGCTCGTCGGAAGCCGACTGACAGAAAATCGCAATCGACTCCTTTTCGATGAAAAGGCGAAACTGAAACGCTTCACGGATCAGATTAAGATCGATATGGGCGATCTGGAGCCCGCGCTGCGGCACTGTCTTGATAAGACCTTCCGCCTCAAGGCGCGGGATCAGTTCGCGGATCGCACCCAGTGGCAAGCCCGTCATGGTGACGAGCTGGCGCTGCGAAACGAACTGGCCCGGATGAAAATCACGCGCCAGCAAATGCTGGGTGAAGCTCTGATAAGCCTTATCCCGCAATTTTACTGGTTCGTTGTGATCGTCTGCCAAAGCCTGCCCCCTCTTGGTCCCGTTTGCTTATGCCGCCCTTAAGCTGCTTTTGCCATATGCAAACGGTCGAATACACTGCCGATTGCATCGAAATCCGCATCATTCAGTGAAATCAGCGGTGCACGTACGCGACGCCATTCCTTGTCACCCGTATGACGCGCCACCATGGCCTTGACCGCAGGCGTTACCGGATAGTTCAGCAATTGCTGTACTGCGCCGACCAGTTCGGCATCGTCCTGACCGTCGTTGATCATGCCCAGCAGGCGATCCGGGAACAGATTGGCCATGCCGGAAATCGCACCCTGCCCGCCGAGACGTACGCCGGCAGCAAGGTCACGTTCATCGCCGATCAGGATCGCAATGTCTTTATGCGCAGCAAGCAACTTTTCCGTATAGGCCCAGTTACCGGACGAATCCTTCACGCCGATGATGATGTCACCGAAAGTTGCGCGCAGGCGACCGATGAGATCGACCGACAGTTCAACTGCAGTCACCGACGGAATATTGTAGAGAATGATGCTGCGGGCATTACTGCCCAGACCTTTGAACACCGCTGAAAACCAGTTGAACAGACCTTCGTCGGAGAGATTCTTGAAATAGGAAGGCGGCGCCAGAAGAATAGCCTTGCAGCCGCGACGCAGCGCATCGGCCGACTGCAGGACCGCATCGGCAATCGAATTTTCCATGACGCCGACAACGATGTTCGCAGCCGGGAAGCCCTGCGCGATGAAGGCATCGAGAAGTGCTACGCGCTCAGCATCGGCAATTGATGACCCTTCGCCAGTGGTGCCAAATAAGGTTACGCTTGAGCAGCCGCTGTCGAGGCGTGCGCGTGCGTGCTTCAGCGCACGGCTGACATCGATTTTGCCATCTACATCGAATGGCGTCGTAAGCGCTGCAGAGAGTCCAAAGCGCTCCTGACCAGAATTATTGTGTGCCAAAACTGGCTCCTCCCAAATTTGAACCTTAAGCTTGCACATACTAACATGTTAGTAAAGAGTCAATTCGAGTTCAGTGCGCAATCGCATGATTTTGGGAGAACGTGGGAGAAAGCAGAATTCGAGCGCTGACCTCTCCTTCCCTCATCCTGAGGAGCTGTTGAAAACAGCGTCTCGAAGGACGAGGGATGGGACGACAGGAGACGTTCAATTTATCGGACTGGAACAACGCCGGTTTCGATGAAGGAAAGAACTTCTGTTTTGCTTGGCGAACCGGCACGTCCGCCGAAGCGTGCGCATTTGATAGCTGCAGCGGCATTGGCAAAGCGGATGATGTCGGTCATCGGCTTCCCTTCCACCAGACCATGCGCGAAAGCGCCATGGAAGACGTCGCCCGCAGCCAGCGTATCCACAGCATCGACGGTGAAACCAGCGACATGGGAAACAGGCTGATTAGCGCCTTCCGTCCAATAGCAGCCATCTGCGCCAGCCGTGACAGATGTGAAAACATCATAACGGTTGCTAAGAATACGGACGCATTCGTGCAGATCCGCCGTGCCCGTGACGCTGATTGCAGCAGGTTCTGATGCAACGATATGGGTTGCAAGCGGTAGCAGCGTTTCCAGCAATTCGACAGGCGCGGTATCGGCATCAAGTATCGCCGGAATGCCTGCATCGCGTGCCGCACGCAGCGCCGTCTCCGCAGCCCATGGCCAGCGCACATCGGTCATAACAGCCGCATAGGCTCCCGCCACAATCGGCGGCACCAGACCAGACGGGCTTGCAAGCTTGCGATCATAAAAGGGCACAATGATGCGTTCGCCATTTGCATCGACAAGGATTGAAGAGAAGGCCGTGCGTGCGCCTTCCAGCCGTCGGATATAGGAACAATCAATGCCTTCGGCTTCCAGTTCTGCGACGGCGCGGTCGCCCACCGGATCAACCCCGGCGGAAGCCCAGAGCGCCACATCACCACCAAGTCGGGCAATCGCGGCAGCGGCGCTTGAGGCCATGCCAGCAGCAATCTCGACCGCTTCGCGCGGCAGATATTTGCCTGCCTGTTCGGGAAGCGTGTCGAGGCGGAAAATAGTGTCCATTGTGAGGGCACCGACGCAGAGAATCTTGGACGTCATGATTACGAAATAAGACCGTCAGAGTGCAAGGTCTGCCAGAATTCATCCGGGATAGACTGCTCGAACCAGACCACATTTTGCCTGATCTGTTCCGGCGAACGGACACCGATCAGAATGGAGCTAACGGCCTCATGCCTTAACGGAAACTGCATGGCAGCAGCGGCAAGCGGCACATGATACTCATCGCAAATATCATGCAGGCGATTGGTGCGTACAATGATTTCAGCAGGTGCATCGGCATAGTCGAACTTCTGTTCGCCGCCGCGCGGTGCCGCCAGAATGCCTGAATTGAATACACCAGCAATCACCAGCGCCATGCCACGCTTTTGCGCCAGCGGCAGGAACTCTTTTTCAGAAACCTGATCGAGCAGTGAATAACGGCCAGCGAGAAGCGAGCAATCAAGATCAGCTTCTTCCAGCGCATCGCGAATGATCTGCCATTCGTTCACACCAAGACCAAAGCCCTTGATATTACCTGCCGCGCGCAACTCGGTCAGCGCACGGAAACCACCGCCCCTGGTCAGCGCGTTCCAGTGAAACTCGTGCCTGTCGGCATGGGTCACACGGCCAATATCGTGGACATACAGAAGATCGATTTCAGGAAAGCCGAGGCGCTGTTGGCTGTCATCGAAGCTGCGCATGACGCCATCATAGCTGTAATCGAAAACCTCACGGAAATTGAGGCCATTATGCCAGCCCGAATCGAGCGGATTCTTTGACGGCGATGGTGGCAGCGTGCGACCAGCACGCTCATTGGTCATCAGACGCCCGACTTTGGTGGAAATGACGGCGCGCTCGGGTTTTTCACGCAGCATATCGCCAAGAAGGTGCTCGCATCGGCCATAGCCATACATCGGCGCACTGTCGAAATAACGGATACCGCTGCCCCAACCAGCTTCCAGCAAAGCGTCCGCATCAGCACGCGAAACCGGCGCATACAGTCCGCCCAAAGGCGCGGTTCCCAGACCAAGCGCGGTTACAGTCAAACCAGTTCGGCCAAGCGTCCGCTTTTCGGATGCCTTCAATTGCATGGGTATCTCCTCGATCGCGGCATGCAGCATGCCGCACTCCTTTTTCAGCGCGTCTTATCCAAAAACCGCTTCACACTTTTTGGGACGCGCCGCCTCTTCCAGCGATTGATAGGAGCAAGCTTGCCGAAGCGCAATCGGAAAAGCATGCGCATGCAAACAGTCTATTCACTCGCAAATAAACCGCGCTTGACAGTCTCGAATTCCTGTCGATATTACTATGATGTCAGACCAATTTAAGAACCAATAAGGGAACCGGCTCTGACCTGATTGCGCGTTGAGACTCTGGGCTGATCTCTGGGCCAATCTGTGAAATGGAGGCAGAATGAAAGATCGCAGGCTGCTGCAGATTGCACCACTACCGCCGATGGATCGCGCCCGGCAGGTAACAGACGCGCTCGCCAACTACATCGCGACAGCGCATCTTCAGGCCGGTGATCGCCTCCCGGCTGAACGTGAATTGATGGCTGCACTGGCCGTGGGGCGCTCCACCATTCGCGAAGCAATCCGTCATTTTCAGGCATTGGGTGTGATCGAAGCTCGCAAAGGCAGCGGCACCTATCTGCTCAAGCCAATTTCGGCAGCAACCATTCATATGCCGCTTTCATTCGACCCCGCGCAATTGCGCGATGCATTGCTGCAATCGCTTGAAGTGCGCCGTGGCATCGAAGCCGAGGCCAGCATGGTCGCCGCCCGCAAACGCACGGCGGAAGACCTCGTCATCATCGAACGCAATCTCAATGAGATGGAGCGCGTTCATATCGCGGAAGGCACGTCAGGCCCGGAAGATCTGGCGTTTCATCTCGCCATTTACGACGCGACCCATAATCCGCTTTTCAGACAATTGCTCGAACAGATGCGCGAAGCCTTCTTGCACTTCTGGGATCATCCGTTTGAGCGGATCGACTTCGCGCGGCGGACCTTTCCGTTCCACCGCACGCTCTTTAACGCCATCGTGGCTCAGGACCCTGAAGCCGCACGGCAGGAAACACTCAAGATCCTCGACATTGTCGAGGAAGACATCAAGGAAATGTCCAAATGACCGACGGGATGGATCCGCTGGATTTCGCAGCGCTTACGGTTGCTCATGATGAAAGCAATGCCTACGACGCCGTGGTTCCACCCATCGTGCAGACCTCGCTTTTCACCTTCCCAAGCTATGACGACATGGTCGCCTCTTATCGCGGCGAAAAGGTTCGCCCGATCTACACACGCGGCCTCAACCCGACCGTGCGGGCATTTGAAGAAATGCTGGCAAAACTTGAAGGCGGCGAAGACGCGCTGGGCTTTGCCAGCGGCATGGCTGCCATCTCTTCAAGTGTGCTGGCCTTCGTCAATCCCGGTGATCGCATCGTTGCGGTACGTCATGTCTACCCGGATGCATTCCGCCTGTTTGGCACCATTATGAAGCGTATGCAGGTGCAGGTAGACTACGTCGATGGCCGCGACGAGGAAGCGGTTGCAAAAGCCCTGCCCGGTGCAAAGCTCTTCTACATGGAAAGCCCGACGAGCTGGGTCATGGAAGCCCATGATGTCGGTGCCCTGGCAGCGATTGCCAGGCAGCATGGCGTGCTGAGCATCATCGACAACAGCTGGGCCAGCCCGATCTTCCAGCGCCCACTGTCGCTTGGCGTTGATCTCGTCGTGCATTCGGCATCGAAATATCTCGGTGGCCATAGCGATGTCGTGGCCGGTGTCGTGACCGGATCGAAAGCCCTGATCAATACAATCCGCGCAGAAACCTATCCATATCTCGGCGGCAAGCTTTCACCGTTTGATGCGTGGCTTCTGGTGCGTGGCATGCGCACTTTGCCGACGCGCATGAAGGCGCACGAGGCTTCGGCACTGGAAATTGCAAAGCGTCTTCAGGCACTGGATGTGGTTGAAACCGTCTGCCACCCGGCACTTGCCAATCGTCTGCCTGCGGGTCTCAAGGGTACGTCCGGTCTGTTCTCGGTCATCTTCCGGGAAGGCGTGAACATTCGCGAATTCTGCAATCATCTCGATCTGTTCAAGCTCGGCGTGAGCTGGGGCGGTCATGAAAGCCTGATCGTGCCGGGCGAAGTCGTGCTGCAGCAGAAAGCACAGCCAAATTCGGCACATACGTTCGGCATCGACCCGCGCTCCGTGCGCCTGCATGTCGGACTGGAAGGAACGGAAGCGCTGTGGCGGGATATTGAAGGAGCGCTCGCAGCATCGACCGAATAACGAAAATCCAGTGAGGAGCAATAAGGGGAACTGCAATGAAAAAACTAATAGCAGCCGCATTCGCAACCATGCTTTTGAGCGGTACGGCGCTTGCCGATACCACTCTGAAGCTTGTTGAAGTCATCACCAGCCCGGAACGCACCAAGACGCTTGAATCCATCGTTGCCAAGTTTGAGGCAGCCAATCCGGGTACCAAGGTCGAAATCATCTCGCTGCCATGGGGCGAATCCTTCCAGAAATTCGCAACCATGGTTTCGGCTGGTGAAATTCCCGATGTCATGGAAATGCCGGACACCTGGGTTTCGCTCTATGCCAACAATGGCATGCTGGAAAACCTCGAGCCATATCTCGAAAAGTGGGAAACCACGCCAGACCTGACCGAGCGCGCACTTGAGCTTGGCCGCAGTGTCAACAACACAGCCTATACGCTGCCTTACGGCTTCTATCTGAACGCCATGTTCTACAACAAGAAGCTGCTGTCTGAGGCTGGTGTGTCCGAGCCGCCAAAGACGATGGACGAATTTGTCGAAGCCTCCAAAAAGATCGCAGCCCTTCCCGGCAAGTCCGGCTTCTGTATGCGTGGTGGCCCCGGTGGTCTCAATGGCTGGGTGATTTTTGCCGCATCCATGGCCGGTGACAATAAGTTCTTCAACGAAGACGGCACCTCGACCATGAACAGCGAAGGCTGGAAAAAGGGCATCACCTGGATGGTCGATCTCTACAAGAACGGCCTTGCACCGAAGGACAGCGTCAACTGGGGCTTCAACGAAACCGTCGCCGGTTTCTATAGCGGCACCTGCGCCTTCCTCAACCAAGATCCAGATGCGCTGATCGCCATTGCCGAACGCATGAAGCCGGAAGATTTCGGCGTCACCATCATGCCAAAGGGCCCGGATGGCAAAACCTTCCCGACCATCGGTTTTGCCGGCTGGTCGATGATGAGCGGTAGCCAGAACAAGGACCTCTCCTGGAAGCTGATCTCGATGCTTGAAGGCCCGGAAGGCAACATCGAATGGAACAAGCGCACCGGTGCCTTGCCGGTTCTCAAATCCGCTCAGAACGATCCGTTCTATAGCGGCGAGCAGTTCAAGGGCTGGTTCGATGAACTGGCTGACAAGAATGTCGTTCCAACCGTGATGCCGACCTATCTGGAAGAGTTTGCCTTCTTCAAGGATTCGCTCGTCATCAAGACCTCGCAGGAAGCGCTTCTCGGCGACATCACGCCGGATCAGCTGGCCGACC
This sequence comes from Brucella lupini, assembly GCF_002252535.1. NCBI lineage: Bacteria > Pseudomonadati > Pseudomonadota > Alphaproteobacteria > Hyphomicrobiales > Brucellaceae > Brucella > Brucella lupini. The sequence goes on along the minus strand of NZ_NNRN01000048.1, from coordinate 18,953 downwards.
AGTGGGCAGAATATCTGACCAAGGCACAGCAGAAGCACCTTTCAAAGCAATAGCACCATGAACAGCTTGCAGGCGTGGAAGACCGCGCCTGCAAAGCGAATGATGCAGCCCCGCGAAGGGAAAAATGATGAACGACACCGCTTCCATAAAGGCCCCGGTGCACAACGACGTGCCAAGACAGGATCGCCGCAGTTTTCTGCAGCGACTTGCGCACGCCTCCGAACCTTATCTCTACAGCGCCCCCGCACTGATCCTCATCGGCGCTATCATGCTGGTTCCGCTGGTCCTCGGCGTCTCCTATGCCTTTCGCGACATTCAGTTGCTTAACCCGTTTTCGGGTGGCTATGTGGGGCTTGATCATTTCCGCGAACTTGCGACCGATCAGGCTTTCTATCGTTCCTTGAAAAACACACTCTGGTGGACCGGTTGTTCGGTGCTGCTGCAATTCGTGTTCGGGCTTATTCTTGCCCTGCTGCTCGACAAACCATTTGCCGGACGTGGGCTGGCACAGGCGCTGATCTTCCTGCCATGGGCTGTGCCGACTTTCCTCACAGGTCTTAACTTTGCGTGGCTTTTTAATCCGGTGATCGGCCCACTACCGCACTGGCTGCATGCAATCGGCCTTCTAAGCGCGCCAGACAATATCCTTTCCGACCCCAATCTTGCGATGTGGGGCATCATTACCGCGGGTGTGTGGTGGGGTATTCCGTTCTTTGCCATCACCATGCTGGCCGCTTTGCAGGCTATCCCGCGCGACCTTTATGAAGCAGCAGCCATCGATGGCGCCGGCCCAGTCCAGCGTTTTCTCTCGATCACACTTCCCTATCTTGCGCCAACCATGGCCATCACCATTTTGCTGCGCACCGTCTGGATTGCCAACAGTGCCGATCTGATTGTCGTGATGACCGGTGGCGGCCCTGCCGACCGGACACAGATCGTCGCCAGCTACATCTTCACGCAGGCCTTCAAACGGCTCGATTTCGGCTATGCCTCGGCAATTGCGATGGTCCTGCTTGTCCTGCTGATGGTCTATTCAATGCTCATCGTGCTGTTGCGCCAGACGCTGCTGAACAAGGATTGAGGCCATGACAAACCGTAAACTCCTCCTTGTCGGCGCGCATCGCATTGCCATTCTGCTGTTCGTCCTGTTCGCGCTGTTTCCGATCTTCTGGCTGGTGAAGGTTTCCGTCACGCCCAATGATCTGCTTTACAGCGAAGGCGTACGGCTCTGGCCATCGCGCATGACGTTCGATCACTTCAGCCATGTTTTGAATAACAGCTCATTTCCGCTGTTCTTCCGCAACAGCCTGATCGTATCCGGCTCAACCGCCATCATCGTTACGCTACTGGCATCGCTCTCCGGCTATGCGCTGTCACGTTTCAATTTCCGTGCAAAATACTGGATTGTGGCGCTGATGCTGCTGACGCAGATGTTCCCGCTCGTGATGCTGATCGCGCCGATCTACAAGATCATGGCACCGCTCGGTCTCACCAACAGCCTGATCGGCCTCATCATCGTCTATTCGGCATTCAATGTGCCTTTTGCAACCTTCCTGATGCAATCGTTCTTCGACGGCATTCCGAAGGATCTCGAAGAAGCCGCCAAGATCGACGGCGCAACGCAGTTCATGGCTTTCCGCCAGATCATTCTGCCGCTGACCCTGCCCGGTATTGCTGCAACGCTCGGCTTTGTTTTCACCGCAGCGTGGAGCGAGCTTCTGTTCGCGCTGATGCTGATTTCCGGCAATGATTCAGCCACGTTCCCGGTCGGGCTTTTGAGCTTCGTCTCAAAGTTCTCGGTCGATTTCGGACAGATGATGGCAGCGGGCGTGCTCGCGCTGATCCCGGCCTGTCTCTTCTTCTTCCTCATTCAACGATATCTCGTGCAGGGCCTCACGGCTGGCGCGGTCAAAGGCTGAAAGGATTTTTCCCTATGGCTTCCATCGATATTCAGTCAGTCCGCAAAAGCTATGGCGAACATGCTGTTCTGCACGGCGTTGACCTTGAGATCAAAGATGGCGAATTCATCGTGCTGGTCGGCCCGTCAGGCTGTGGCAAATCCACATTGCTGCGCATGATTGCAGGCCTTGAAGACATCACTGCCGGTCAGGTGCAGATCAGTGGCAAGCGCGTCAATGAGCTGGCACCCAAAGATCGCGATATTGCGATGGTGTTTCAGTCCTATGCGCTCTATCCGCATATGAGTGTCGCCGACAATATGAGCTACAGCATGCGACTGCGCAAAACGCCGAAAGAAAAGATCGCAAGCGCCATCAAATCGACCGCCGCCAAGCTCGGCCTTGATCCTTTGCTGGAGCGTCGTCCGAAAGCACTTTCCGGCGGCCAACGTCAGCGTGTTGCCATGGGCCGCGCCATTGTGCGTCAGCCCAAGGCCTTCCTCTTTGACGAGCCGCTTTCCAACCTCGACGCACGGCTGCGCGAGCAGATGCGTGCTGAAATCAAGAAGCTGCATGGCGAGCTGAAAGCCACGTCGATCTATGTAACGCATGACCAGATCGAAGCCATGACTCTGGCTGACCGTATTGTCGCCATGCATGGTGGCGTGGTGCAACAGGTCGGCTCTCCACTGGAGCTTTATGACCACCCGGCCAATCTCTTCGTGGCAGGTTTCATCGGCTCACCCGCCATGAACTTCCTCGATGTGACCTATCTTGAACAGGATGGTGGTCCGCGTCTGAAACTCAAGGACGGCACGCTCATCGCATTGCCGCAGCCCGTAAAACTCAAGGATGGCGCGAACGCCACGCTTGGCATTCGTCCAGAGCATGTGCATATCGAGAATTCAGCAGGCCTGACGACTGATGTCGATCTGGTCGAGCCAACCGGCTTCGGCATTATCCTGCATCTCAGCCTGCATGGATTGCCGTTCAAGATTTTCACGCTGGATCGCGATGCGCTTCATGCGCAGGGTTCCATTCAGGTGAGCTTCCCAGCACAGCACCTGCATCTTTTCGATGGCGAAGGAAATCGCGTCGAGAGCGCTTAAACTGCATCCAAAAACCGCGCCTGAATGCTCTGTGAAAGCAGGGCAACAGGGCGGCTTTGATCGCCAGCTTTGAGCCAGATCAGCTCTTCAATCTCGCTGGAAGCGGCAGGCACCTGCCCTTCCTTCAGCGTGAGGTGAAACAGCTCTGCTTCAACCGTTGCATCAAGCTCGTTAGCTGCAGGCGCTGACATTTTCGCAGCATAGCTTAACTGGTCCTCGTCAATGCGAATGCCAAGCTCTTCCTCGATTTCGCGGATAAGGGCTGTTTCAGGCTGCTCGCCTGCATCGATCTTGCCGCCTGGCTGGAAAAAAATCTCGCTGCCCCGCTTGCGCGCGAGGAGGAAACGGCCCGCTTCATCACGGACAATGGCTGCTGCAATAAGAATCGTTTTCATGATGACGAATTTTCGTTTCGTGGGCGGATGCCGTCAAGAATAATGGCACTCACAGCTTTGGCCGTCTCATCATAAAAACCGGCCTCCTCCGACCGCCTGCCGAGAACGGCCCCGACCTGCACGGAAAAATCCGAATAGTGCTGCGTTACCGCCCATATGGTGAAAATCAGATGATAAGGATCGACCGGAGCCAAGCGTTTTTCAGCAATCCATCGATGAATGACTGCCGCTTTTTCATCGACCAACTGCTTCAGGTGCCCTTTGAGAAAGTCAGAAATCGCCGGAGCGCCATGCAGTATCTCATTGGCGAAAAGGCGCGAAGCCTCCGGTTTCTTCGCCGACATTTCAAGCTTCACAGCAATGTAGCGCCGCAATTCTTCCAGCGGATCACCGTCCGGATTAATGTGTTCGAAAGGCTCCAGCCAGGTGGCAAGCGTATCTTCCAGCACGGTCACATAAATATTCTGCTTGCGCGGGAAATAATAAAGCAGGTTTGGCTTCGACATGCCTGCCTTCTCGGCGATCTGGTCGACCGTCGAACCTCGAAAGCCATAAGCGGAAAAAACCTCCAGCGCTGCATCGAGGATAAGCCTGCGATTTATACCCTGAATGCGCGTCGCGCCTTCCGACTTGTCGTTCGACATCTTCTCGTTTTCAACCGTGTCGGTCCGTGAGTCTGAAGGAGCTGTGGCCATTTGACACCTTTCAGCAGTGTAGAATTTTTCAAAAGCGCTTGACCATATTCAAACGCTCTTCTAGCCTGCAATTTGACCAACTAGTCAAGTTTTTGCCCGCAAGGCAAGAATATTGTGGCCAAAGAGCCGGGTCGTGGGAACATATATTGGCGGGTGGATACGGGCTAGAAGTATAATGGCCCGAATTTAAACGCACATACATAATGCGGAGGCAGAGCGCATGGTGCTCACCAGCAATCTTAGAGTCAATGGCGATCGTCTTTGGGACAGTCTGATGGACATGGCCCAGATCGGCCCCGGTGTGCGCGGTGGCAATAACCGCCAGACCTTGACCGATGAGGACGGCGAAGGCCGCAAACTGTTTCAGAGCTGGTGCGAAAAATCCGGACTTTCCATGGGCGTGGACACGATGGGGAACATGTTCTTCCTCCGCCCCGGCGAAGATGCCGACGCCGATCCGGTCTATATGGGCAGCCATCTCGACACGCAGCCGACGGGTGGTAAATTCGATGGCGTGCTGGGCGTGCTCGGCGGCCTCGAAGTCATGCGCACGCTCAACGATATGAATATCAAGACAAAGCGGCCAATCGTCGTCGTCAACTGGACGAATGAGGAAGGCACGCGATTTGCCCCAGCGATGCTCTCATCCGGTGTTTTTGCCGGTGTCCACGAGCAGGACTGGGCCTATCAGCGCACCGACGCCAAAGGCAAGAAATTCGGAGACGAACTGGAGCGCATCGGCTGGAAAGGCGATGAACCGGTCGGGCAGCGCAAAATCCATGCGATGTTCGAGCTTCATATCGAACAGGGACCAATCCTTGAAGTTGAGCACAAGGATATCGGTGTTGTCACGCACGGTCAGGGGCTGTGGTGGCTGCAGGTGACCTTGACCGGCAAGGAGGCGCATACCGGCTCTACGCCTATGAAGATGCGCAAGAATGCGAGCCTTGGCCTCGGCAAGATGCTGCAACTCGTCAACGAAATCGCCATGTCCCACCAGCCGGATGCGGTTGGCGGTGTCGGCCATATCGACGTTTCACCCAATTCACGCAATGTGCTTCCGGGCCAGATCGTTTTCACTGTGGATTTCCGTTCGCCCAACCAGGATGTGCTGGATGACATGAAAACGCGGTTTGAAAAGGAAGCGCCGAAGATTGCCGCAGAACTGGACATCGGCATCGAGATTGAGGTGGCCGGACATTTCGACCCGGTGACCTTTGATGATGGTTGTGTGGTGGCGATCCGCAATGCGGCAGAGCGACTTGGCTACAGCCATCGCAACATCGTTTCCGGCGCAGGCCACGATGCCTGCTGGGTCAATCGCGTCGCACCAACGGCCATGGTCATGTGCCCATGCGTGGACGGGCTCAGCCACAATGAAGACGAGGATATTTCGAAGGAATGGGCGTCGGCGGGAACCGACGTGCTTCTGCATGCGGTATTGGAGACTGCTGAAATTGTAAGCTGATTTCACAACCATCCACTACTGCTACTGTTCGCAACAAAACCAAAAAGGGGAACGACGAACAATGGCAAAGGTCATCAAAGGCGGAACCGTCATCACGGCTGACCGCACCTTTAAAGCCGATGTTCTCATCGAAGGCGAAAAGATTGTTGCTGTCGGCGACAATCTCTCCGGCGATGAAGTCATAGATGCATCCGGCTGTTATATCATGCCGGGTGGCATCGACCCGCACACCCATCTGCAAATGCCCTTCATGGGGACCTATTCTTCCGACGATTTCGATACTGGAACAGCGGCTGCCCTTTCTGGCGGGACGACGATGGTGGTCGATTTCGTGCTGCCGGATTCCGAAGGTAACCTGCTCGACGCGCTTCAGGAGTGGTTCCAGAAGGCTGGCAAGGCGCGCACCGATTATTCGTTCCACATGGCGATTACCGGCTGGAACGAGCGCACGTTCAACGAAATGGCCGAGGTGGTGAAGCGCGGCATCAACACCTTCAAACACTTCATGGCCTATAAGGGCGCGTTGATGGTGAATGATGACGAGATGTTCGCGTCGTTCCAGCGTTGTGCTGAACTGGGCGCCATGCCGCTCGTCCATGCTGAAAACGGCGATATCGTTGCGCAGCTGCAGGCTAAACTGATGGCCGAAGACAATGACGGACCGGAAGCCCATGCCTATTCGCGTCCGCCGGAAGTGGAGGGTGAAGCAACCAATCGCGCGATCATGATTGCCGATCAGGCAGGCGTTCCGCTCTATGTCGTGCATGTTTCCTGCGAACAGAGCCATGAAGCGATCCGCCGCGCCCGGCAAAAGGGTATGCGCGTGTTCGGCGAGCCGCTGATCCAGCATCTGACGCTGGACGAAAGCGAATATCATAACAAGGATTGGGATTATGCGGCACGCCGGGTAATGTCTCCGCCATTCCGTGACAAGGTCAATCAGGATAGTCTCTGGGCCGGTCTTGCGGCTGGAAGCCTGCAATGCGTTGCAACCGACCATTGCGCATTCACTACTGAACAGAAGCGATACGGCATCGGCAATTTCACCAAGATTCCGAATGGAACGGGTGGTCTGGAAGAACGTATGCCAGTGTTGTGGTCACGCGGCGTGCGCACTGGTCGCCTGACGCCAAATGAATTTGTTGCTGTCACCTCCACAAACATTGCCAAGATCTTGAACATCTATCCGCAGAAAGGCGCAGTGCTGCCGGGTGCTGACGCTGATCTTGTCATCTGGGATCCGGAGGCAACCAAGAAGGTTTCTGCAAAAACACAGCTTTCCTCGATTGATTACAACGTGTTCGAAGGTTTTGAGCTCAAGGGCCTGCCGAGGACGACGCTTTCACGCGGACGTATCGCTTTCGACAAGGGACACGTCACGGCAGAGCCAGGCGACGGGCGCTTCGTCGAGCGCGAGCCGAACGGTGCAGTCAATCGGGCACTGTCACAATGGAAGGAAATCGTTGCGCCGCGCAAGGTGGAACGCAGCGCCGAACATATGCCGATAGGGGTCTGAGACATGGCCATCGTCCAGCTTCGGGAACCGCGCATGAACTTGAATGACAGCATGGCCCCGGAGAGGGGCGAGGCAAATGCGCAGACAGTGATCGACATCAAAGACTTGTCGCTCGTCTTCGAGACGAATGACGGACCTGTCCATGCGCTGTCCAATATTGATCTTGCCGTCAAGCGCGGCGAGTTCGTTTCCTTCATCGGACCTTCGGGATGCGGCAAGACTACCTTGATGCGCGTCGTGGCCGATCTGGAGCAACCGACATCAGGTTCTGTCACGGTCAACGGCAAAACACCGGAGCAAGCCCGTCTGGACCGGTCCTATGGTTACGTATTTCAGGCGGCCGCTCTGTTTCCGTGGCGCACCATCGAAGACAATATCAGCCTGCCGCTGGAGATTATGGGGTTCTCCAAGGCAGAAAGGCGCGAGCGGATCGAAAAGAACCTCGCGCTCGTCAATCTCTCAGGCTTTGACAAAAAATATCCCTGGCAGCTTTCCGGCGGCATGCAACAGCGCGCATCGATAGCCCGCGCATTATCATTCGATCCTGATATGCTGCTGATGGACGAGCCCTTCGGCGCTCTGGACGAAATCGTGCGCGATCATCTCAACGAACAGCTTCTCAAGCTTTGGGCAGCAACCCGCAAAACAGTGATTTTCGTCACACACTCGATCCCGGAAGCGGTGTTTCTCTCAACCAAGATCGTTGTCATGAGCCCGCGCCCAGGCCGCATTCATGAAATCATCGATTGCGATCTTGGCCCGGACAGACCACTTGAAATCAGGGAGTCCGAAGCGTTCCTGAAAATTGCCCACCGCGTCCGTGAGGGTTTGCGTTTGGGACACATCCATGAATAAGGGCACTTTTCAACGGCATCGTGCTGGAGATCGTCCATGAAAGGCTTCCTGCACGACAGATTCATCCCCGTGGCGACTATACTCGCCGTCATTATTGCGCTTTGGTACGGCCTGGCGGCGGTACTCAACGCCCCGTTTGAGCGTGATCAGGCGACACGCGCAGGGACAGAAATCACCTTCTCGACGCTTGTTGCCAATACGATGCATCAGGACCGACCGGTCCTGCCCGCACCGCATCAGGTAGCTGAAGAAATCTGGAAAACCGTCTTCGGTGTCAAACCGAGTTCCAAGCGCAGCCTGATCTATCACGGATGGGTCACACTATCGTCCACCCTGCTCGGTTTTGTGCTTGGGTCGGCGCTGGGCGTTCTTCTCGCTGTAGGAATTGTTCATTCCCGCACACTCGACAAGAGCCTGATGCCATGGATCATCACCTCACAAACGATCCCGATCCTCGCCATCGCGCCGATGATTATCGTGGTCCTGAATGCCATTGGCATATCGGGCTTGCTGCCCAAAGCTATCATCTCCACCTATCTCTCTTTCTTTCCCGTGGCAGTGGGAATGGTGAAGGGGCTGAGATCGCCTGATGTGATGCATCTCGACCTCATGCGCACCTATAATGCATCAAGATCGCAGGTGTTCTGGAAACTGCGCTGGCCTGCGGCCATGCCATTCCTGTTCACATCGATGCAGATCGCCGTCGCGATCAGCCTCGTTGGCGCTATTGTCGGTGAATTGCCAACCGGTGCAGTTGCCGGTCTTGGTGCTCGGCTGCTTGCAGGCTCGTACTATGGCCAGACCGTGCAGATATGGGCAGCACTCGTTGCCGCTGCTCTGATGGCTGCGGTGCTGGTTGCGCTGATTGGCGTCGCGGCACAGCTTGTGAACCGACGCATGGGTGTAAAGCCGGAAAGGGCAGCCACATGATGACAGGCATCCTATCCGTCATAGCGCTAATAGCTGTTTCATGGCTGGTTGTGGGTTGGGTCGCAAGTCTCAAGACCCGTAACCCTTTGGGCCAAAAGCTTCTGGATATCGCAGTGCCAGCGCTCTTTGGCATCGCGATGTTATTGCTCTGGGAAGTAACCGTCCGGCTTTTCGCTATTCCTCAGGTTCTCCTTCCAGCACCATCAGCAATCTGGGCACGCATAACGGCGTCCGTACCAATTCTCTGGGCGGATTTCCGACAGACCTTTCTGAAGGCCGTCATCATCGGCTATGTGGCGGGATGCGGTCTCGGTTTCATAACCGCCATCATCGCCGACCGGATTCCATTCCTGCGTAAAGGGCTGTTACCGCTCGGCAATCTGGCTGCAGCACTTCCAATCGTGGGCGTCGCACCGATCATGGTGATGTGGTTTGGCTTCGACTGGCAATCGAAAGCAGCGGTCGTCATCATCATGACCTTCTTCCCTATGCTGGTGAACACGGTTGCGGGCCTTGCCAGTACCGGGGCAATGGAACGGGACATGATGGAAACCTACGGCTCAAGCTACTGGCAGACATTGTTCAAGCTGCGTCTTCCAGCGGCCATGCCGTTCATATTCAACGCTCTCAAGATCAATTCCACCCTCGCACTTATCGGAGCGATCGTGGCGGAGTTTTTCGGCACGCCGATTGTCGGCATGGGGTTCCGCATCTCTGCGGAAATCGGGCGCATGAATGTGGATATGGTTTGGGCTGAAATCTTTGTAGCTGCTCTTGCGGGATCGCTCTCTTATGGGCTGATCGCGCTGATCGAGCGCAGAATGACATTCTGGCACCCTTCATACAGGAGGGCATAAGCCTGAATAATTGGCATCTGCAAAAATAAGGCAGACCAAAGTGCATTCCGAAAAGTGGGAACCGGTTTTCGGGCAAAATGCGCGGCAATAAAAAGAACCAGAGGAGAACTGAAATGAAAAAGGCAATTTCTTTATGCCTTGGAACAGCCGGACTGGCGCTCGCGCTTATGAGCAGTTCGGCAATGGCAGCCGACAAGCTGACCTTGCAGCTCAAATGGGTGACGCAGGGGCAATTTGCCGGTTACTATGTAGCCAAGGACAAAGGCTTCTATGAGGAAGAAAATCTCGATGTCGATATCAAGCCGGGCGGACCGGACGTCGCTCCGCCGCAGGTGATTGCCGGTGGTGGCGCGGATGTTGTGGTTGACTGGATGCCGTCGGCGCTCGCGACCCGTGAAAAAGGCGTCCCGCTCGTCAACATCGCCCAGCCCTTCAAGAAGTCCGGCATGATGCTGACCTGCCGCAAGGATACTAACATCACCAAGCCGGAAGACTTCAAGGGTCGCACGCTCGGTGTCTGGTTCGGCGGCAATGAATACCCGTTCCTGTCATGGATGAGCCATCTGAAAATTCCGACCGAAGGCGGCAAGGATGGCGTGACCGTGCTCAAGCAGGGCTTCAACGTCGACCCGCTGATCCAGAAGCAGGCCGACTGCATTTCTACAATGACCTATAATGAATATTGGCAGGTGATTGATGCAGGCATTCCAGCCGATCAGCTTGTGGTCTTCCCATATGAAGAGCAAGGCGTCGCCACGCTGGAAGACGGTCTCTATGTGCTGGAAAAGAGCCTAGATGATCCGGCAATGGTCGACAAGCTCGCCCGTTTTGTCCGTGCCTCAATGAAGGGCTGGAAATACGCATCCGAGAACCCTGGAGAAGCAGCTGATATCATACTCGACAACGATGCTTCCGGTGCTCAGACCAAGGAAGTTCAGGAACGTATGGTCAAGGAAATCGGCAAGCTGGTTGACGGCTCCGATGGCACCCTTGATGTGGCGGCTGCCGACCGCACCGTGGAAACGCTTCTGGGCGGTGGCTCCGACCCCGTCATCACCAAGAAACCGGAAGGCGCGTGGACAGCCAAGATAACCGACGCCATGAAGAAGTGATCCCGTTCAAAACAGCAAAAAACCGGCCCCAAAAGGCCGGTTTCTTTTTGTTTATTCCGCCGGTTCAGCGGTGCCACCCTTTTGTGACTTCCCTTTAAGGGCGTAGTTCAGCTCTCTTTCGAGCCGTGCTTCCTCTTCGGCTTTGGGCTGCGTAAAGCGTCCCAGCAGCAGATAGGCGACCGGCGTTACATAAAGCGTAGCAATCGTTGCTAATCCAAGACCACCCACAATGACCCAGCCCAGAGCCACACGGGCTTCTGCGCCAGCGCCACTTGCCAAAACCAGCGGCACACCGCCAAGCACGGCGCAGATCATCGTCATGCAGACCGGGCGAAGACGAATGTTGGATGCTTCCTCGATTGCTTCTCGAACGCTCAAGCCCTTGTCACGCAATTGATCTGCGAATTCGACAATCAGGATACCATTCTTGGCCATGATGCCGACCAGAAGCACGAGACCGATCTGGCTGTAGACGTTCAGGCTCGTACCTGTGAGCAGCATCGCAAAAACCGCACAACCAAGCCCGAGAGGAACCGTCGCCATCACGATCAGCGCACTGACAAAGCTTTCAAACTGCGCTGCCAGCACCAGAAGAATGATGATGATGGCAAAACCGAACACCATTGCCAGGCCGCTTGATGTTTCGCTGAGCGTCGAAGCTTCCGCCAGCGGAATGATATGGCTTCCCGGAGGCAGCAAAGGTGCCGCGATTTCCTGTGCGACCTTATAGGCGTCCCCCAAAGCGAAATCGTCGCGCAGATTTGTCGTTATGGACACCGAGCGCTGGCGCGTCTCGCGATCAAGCTGCGGCGGAACCGCTTTCTCAACGACCGTAGCAATAGACGACATCGGCACATAACGACCGTCCGTCGTCTTCATGAATATGTTTTCAAGATCGGTCGGATCGTTGATCGGGTTGGTGGTGGCAACGAGTTTCACATCGAAACTGCGATCTCCGACATAAACCGATCCGATCTTGCGACCGTCGAGTACCGACTGCACAGCATTCGCAAGCCCTGTGATGTCGATACCAAGATCGGATGCTCGTTCGCGATTGATCTCGACGGAAAGCTGCGGCTGGGTCGGCTCGACGGACAGTCGCGGCTGCACGAACCGTGGATCCTTTTCCAGCGCGGCAACGACCGCCTGCGCGGCAGGCTGTAGCTTGGCATAATCGCTACCGACTATGGCAAACTGCAAACCGTTGCCCGCACCACGAATACCAAGGCTGTTCGGTTGGGTGGTAAAAATACGCACCGCCGTTATGCCTTTGATGCGCTGGGTAATGTCAGCCATGATTTCCTGCTGGCTGCGCGCGCGTTCCTTCCACGGTGCCAGCGTCAGGACAACAAAGCCGTTATTGGACGACCCGCCGGAACCTGCGATGGCATAAGTAGTAATGATTTCACCGCTATCGCGCAGAGGCTGGACGGCCTCCTCAATCTTGTCGAGCTGAGACTGGAGGAACTCCACACTGATGCCCTGCGGCCCATTGATACGCAGCAGTGCAACGGCACGATCTTCCGAGGGCGTCAGTTCCTGACGGATCAGACCGTAGCCGACAAAGGATGCGCCTGCGAAAAGCATTGCCACCAGCACAACAACGAATGGCGCCGACAGACAGATGTGCAGCGTCTTTTTATAGAAGGTCGCAAGCCCGCCGCCAATACGACGCAGGAAAAGCGGACCGTGGCCGCCGTCTTCGCCATTCCCTTCCTTGAGGAAGCGAGAGGCAAGCATGGGGCAAAGCGTCAACGCAACAACAGATGACAGAAGAACAGCAATTGCCAGCACGAAGCCGAATTCACGGAACAGACCACCCGCCTGCCCCGGCAGAAACGAAATTGGAACGAAGACTGCCGCCAAAGTCAGCGTCGTGGCAATAACGGCGAAGAAGACTTCCTGCGTGCCGAGGACTGCCGCAGCACGCGGCCCCATGCCCTGATTGCGTCGCCGGACAACGTTTTCCAACACAACAATGGCGTCATCGACCACGAGACCTGTGGCGAGCACCAAAGCCAGAAGGGTAAGAATATTGACCGAGAATCCTGCCAGATAGATGGCGGCGATCGTGCCGATCAAAGCGACAGGCATGGACAAGGCCGGGATGAGCGTTGCGCGTATATCCCAGAGGAACACGAAGATAATCGCCACAACGATGATCACTGACGCGATCAGTGCGATTTCCACCTCGTGGATAGCGCCATTGATGAAATTCGCATCGTCACTGGTAACGGCGATATTCACGCCCGCGGGCAAGGTTTTCTGCAAATTGGCGACCGCTGCCCGAATGCCCTCCGAGATATCGAGCGTATTCGACTGTGCCTGACGGACGATGCCGAGACCAATTGCCGTCTTGCCGTTGGACCGGACCGCCGAGCTTTCGATATCCGGCCCAAGCGTGACGGTAGCAACATCGCGGATCTGCGTGCGTCCGTTGATGTAGACGTTCTCGAAATCCTCAGGCTTTTCCAGATTGGCCGTGGCACGGACAACGATGGACTGATCGGCGCTACGCAAAGAACCGGCAGGGGCGTCCAGCCCCATGGAAGAAAGCGCCGTAGAAATATCCGCAATGGTCAGACCATAGCTCGCAAGGCGCGCCTGATTGATATCGATGCGGAATATCTTGTCGCGGTCACCGTTGATCTGGACGTCAGCCACGCCCGGAACCGCGGAGAGGATATCCTGTATCTGGTCTTCGACCAGCACCGTCATGTCATCGACAGACATGGTGTCGGACGTAACCGCCAGACGCATCACGGGATCAGCGTTGGAATCGGCCTTGATGATGCGCGACGGGTCCGCTTCTTCCGGCACGTCATTGGCGACACGGGAAATCGCATCGCGCATGTCGGCGGCGGCAACGTTGAGGTCTACACCATCGTTGAACTCCACCGTGACGCGGCTGCGTTCAAACGACGATGTTGAAGAAATAGATTTTACGCCCGAAACGCGCGCGACAGCGTTTTCGAGAACCTGTGTCAACTGACGGTCAATAGTTTCAGCGGATGCACCACTGAAATCCGTGCTGATTGTCACCACAGGCCGGTCAACGTCCGGCAGTTCGCGAATATCGACGCCTGTGAAAGCAGCAAGACCCGCGACGACAATCAGAACGTTGATAACGAAAGCAAAAACTGGACGACGGATGAAAAGCGCCGTCGATCCGCCGCTACTGGATGAGGAATTGTGACCGGTCACGCGTTTACCCTCATCCTGCAGTACGTGTTATCGAAACAGGATCAGCCAGTGCCGTACCCTGCTCGTCCTTTACACGTACCGGCGCATCATCGCGCACGGTTTGAACACCTTGCGTAACGATCATGTCGCCCTGCTTCACCGGACCATCGATGAGAATGTTGGTTGAATTGCGCTGAACGATACGCGCGACAATTCTCTTGGCGACACCGTCCTCAACACGCCACACATAGGAACCGTCAGCCCCCCATTGAATGGCCAGCGGGTCGACCGAAGGATAGCGATCACCCGGAAAGAGAACCGTGACGGAGAACGACATGCCCGCGCGCAGACGATCCTGCGTGTTCGGCACTTCTGCGCGAACATGCAGCGTACGGCTGGCTTCATCCAGCATATTGTCAACCGCGTTGATCTCGCCGCTATAGGTCTCACCCGGGAAAGCGGTCGATTCCGCTGTCAACGGCTGGCCAACCTTGATTTGCGGTGCGAAGCGTTCTGGCACCCATATATCGATCAGCACTTTCGACCGGTCATCGATACGACCGATGGAAGTCTGTGCGGTAATGTAGTTACCCACATTGACAGGAAGAATACCAACAATACCGGAGATTGGCGCACGAACCGTGCGACGGCTCAAGGCGAGCTGCGCGTCCTGCAAAGCAAGCTGCGCATTGGCGACCGCCAGCTCAGTCTCAACCACCTGAACTTCAGTTGCGGTGTTCGTCGCTCGCAATTTTGCAATGCGCTGGCGTGTCGTCTGCGCATCCTTCAACGCCGTCTCGGCCTTAGCGACAGCGATCTTTTCCGTCTCGGCGTCAAGTTCGGCAATCGAGTCGCCTTCCTTCACGCTATCGCCCGCCTTGACGTAAAGCTTCGTCATGTAACCGCTGGAGTACGGGGTTATCGACACGGTGCTGAGAGCCCGTGCCGAACCGATAGCCGTCAAACGGTTGTTGATGGTCTCTTCGCCGGCGGCCTCGACAACAACGAGTGGTGCGGATCGCCCGCCTTCGCCTTTCGGCGCTTCCTCGCCCGTTGCTGCGGTCTTCACCACATCATTCTTGTTCTTATAGGCATACCAGCCGCCAACGGCAGCCGCAGCTATGAGCAGGCACAAGGCAATCTGCTTCCAGGATTTCATTCAGCTCTCCGGCAAGGCCTACCGTCACCTGACGGCCCTCGTTTTCGAAACCAATTTGTCGGGCGCGGAAAATGCCAGCAAATAGTATCAGAATGATGATTGCCTTCACATTGCGCAAATCATGCAACCCATCAGGATGCATGGATTTTTCCAACCAAGACTTTGCACGCACGATCTCAAGGCGTCGAGTTAAATTTCGGTAATACTGCTCGCAGAGATCCCGGGAGCGGGTGCGTTCTTAACCGATTGAACAAAGGCTGTTGGATTTATCGATCGGCTCCATATATAGGAGGCTACCTTTATGTATTGCGTTTCGATGGCACACAGGTTGAGGCACTGCGGCGATTAGGCCGGTTCACCTCGCGTTGGAAGCACAGGCTATGGCGGTTGTTGAAAAGACCACAGATACGGGCACGCCTTCCCCTGAAGCGGCCTCCCAAACTGCGACCACGGAACGGCTCTCGTCAACCCAGTTCACACGTTTACCCTGGCGAAACCGGCTTTCGAGCAAGCTATTGCTCTTGACCGCACTTGCCGTGCTGATCACCGAAGTTCTGATCTTCGTCCCGTCTGTTGCCAATATGCGCGTGCGCTGGATGAGTTCGAGACTTGATACGGTGGGCGCGGTCAGCGAGGTTCTCGCCGCAGGCGGCGATATGGATGTGCCGCGTGACATTCAGGACAAGGTACTTCTGGCAACCGGTACGAAAGCCATAGCCATGCGTGAAGCCGGTGCTTCGCGTCTGCTCGCCATGTCGGAAGTACCCGGCAAGATTGACCAGGTCATTGATCTCAACAATATCAGCGAAGCAGCTGCCATATGGGACGCATTCGGAACCTTGTTCAACGGCGGAGACAGAACGCTACGAATCTATGGTTCGGTTTCGCCATCCAGTTCTCCGGGACGTATTATTGAAATCGTGACCTCGGATGCACCCCTCCGACACGCTATGCTCGTCTATGCGCGCAACGTGACTTTTATCTCGCTCATCATTTCAGTCATAGCGGCGAGCCTGATTTACCTGATCATTCACGAAATGCTGTTGCGGCCGGTGCGTATCATGCATCGCAACATGATCGATTTCGCCTCATCCCCTGACAATCCCGCGCTGATCCTTGTGCCAGAAAACCGCAAGGACGAATTCGGCGTGGCCCAGCGTCAGATATCGCATATTCAGAGCGACCTTCAGAGAACGCTCAAAGAACAGAAACATCTCGCCGATCTTGGCCTCGCCGTCTCCAAAATCAACCACGACATGCGCAATATTCTGGCCTCAGCGCAGTTGATGTCTGACCGGCTTGCCGATACCGAAGACCCAATGGTGCAGCGGTTTGCACCCAAACTTATCCGCACTCTCAGCCGCGCGATCAGCTATTCCGAAAGCGTCATGGCCTATGGTCGCTCGCAAGAAGCACCACCGCGCCCGCGTCGCGTTCTGCTGCACACAATTATCGCTGACGTTCAGGAAACCCTGAGCCCCAGGTCAGAAAGCAGCGTTGAGTTCGAGAATCTTGTCCCGGAGGATTTCGAACTCAATGTCGATTCAGAGCAGTTGTTCCGCGTGCTGAGCAATCTTTGCCGGAATTCTGTGCAAGCCATGGAGCGTGATCAGAGCATTGATGACGCGACCGTCAAGCGACTCACGATTTCTGCCGGAAGAATCGGGACGATGGCAATCATCGGTGTCGAGGACACCGGCCCCGGTTTGCCACAAAAAGCACGCGACAATCTTTTCACGGCTTTCAAGGGATCGACACGCAGTGACGGCACTGGTCTTGGGCTTGCCATCGCGCAAGAACTGATCCGCGCGCATGGTGGGACAATCGAGCTTCGAGAAGACCGCCCAGTTGGGGCACATTTCGAGATTCGCATCCCCGATTTGCCGATGCAACGCGGAGACCGGAGCCCCCAACGGGCAGAGGAAAGTGTTTAAGCAATCTACCGTTGTGCCAACTTTGAACGAAAAGCCCGGAAATGTGGGGCCTGACAAGAAATCTTCACAGAACCACATTTTTTTCTAAGAAGACGCTTGCATTTAGCGATCCGTCCGATTATCAACCGCCCATCGCCGCAGCGAGCGGCACACAGGCAAGCACCCGTAGCTCAGCTGGATAGAGCACCAGACTACGAATCTGGGGGTCAGAGGTTCGAATCCTTTCGGGTGCGCCATTTTTCTCGATACTATCAGCTGTCACGTAATTTAGCCTTTTGACAGAAATAACCTGTTGTCAATTGTCACTTAACTTGGGTTCGTTGATCACTAGCTGCCTTTAAGCTGGGGTTGCTGATTTTTCTCACGATTTCAACTGCGCGCGTCCAAAACTGTGACCAAGCGTGGGTGCTAAGGTTTCGTCAACACTCGTGTTAGCTTCCGACCTCGTTCCAGACACCAGCGCCAGTCGCTGGGAATATCCGCTTCACTGCAGGCTAGTTGGGGCCGAACGGGGACAGGAAGGCGCTACACCGTGGCTGCCCTCGAAGGGCGCTACCCGCCAGTAAGCGGCTACTTCCTCGAGGCCGTGCGAGCGTACCTTGTGAACCATAAAAGGCTCTTTCGATTCTATCGGGAGGAGAAGCTGACAGTACGGAAGCGTGGCGGTCGGAAGCGAGCGATAGGCACACGTGCACCGACCACATT
Organism: Brucella lupini; assembly: GCF_002252535.1. Taxonomy (NCBI): domain Bacteria; kingdom Pseudomonadati; phylum Pseudomonadota; class Alphaproteobacteria; order Hyphomicrobiales; family Brucellaceae; genus Brucella; species Brucella lupini. The sequence continues at coordinate 1,137 of NZ_NNRN01000048.1, read as the reverse complement.
CTGTTCTCGGCTGGCTGACACCTGCCAAGTTCGCTCAGACTATCGACCCGCGACGCGATGCGGTACTGCGCAGCCGAAATGGGTCCGCACCGCAACCCGCCGCTACCGCCCAAATACAGCAACCCAAAACCGCTGGAGCGAACTCAAAACTGGATAAAACCTGGGGGCAGGTCAAAGGTCACAATGAACATCTGTTCACCAGCGATCAACACGCTCGCCAAATCATCGAAGAATGGGGAAGCTACTACAACCGTAGTTGTCCGCATACGAGCCGTGGCGGCTTGCCCCTTATGAGTTTGCAACCCGGTCCACAAACGACCAAAACCTGAACAGAACTAATTTCTAATCGCGGACATCAAGGGGAGCAGGTCATCTGGGGCGCAGCATTCTCCATGTCAACGGAAATAAGCCGGTCCTTTTCCTGACGTGAGAAGATGTAGATAAATTTCCAGAAAAGCCGGGTGATTGAGCGCGGTTTCGCGTCCAAATATTTCTGGCCTGAGAAATGTTCTACTTCCGACATCTTGGCAATATCGCGCATGGATTCTGACGTAGGGACCATTATTCTCTCGTTCATGATCTTGCCATTTTTTAGGTTTCCCTAATATATAACTTGATCATCTATCTAACAACGGCACAGGCAGCTTGCTATTAAAGCTAGCCCAGCATGCTCGTTGGTTTGGGAAGGAGAAATATGTCGAATAGGAAATTGGAGACCGACAGAACGTCACCTCTAGGTGCTGAACGCGACATATCAACTGACGTCCAGGCAGAAAATGCCACACTGAACGCAACCGTCGATCTGCTTTTAAACAAGCTTTCGAAAATCGAAGCGGCCTACAGCGACGAGCTTACTCGGGCTATCGATCGGGCAGACACGCAAGAGCGGCGCGCTAACCAGGCGATCGCGCGCTTGCAACAGTTTGAACTCAGCGAAGCATGGCGCATTGTGTCAGCACTGAACACTAGGTTGAACCGATTCCCGAAACTGCGCATCACACTTTTGAGGGCGGCGAAGGTAGCTCATTGGACTACAACTGGTCAGCTTCGGGCGAAATATCGACAGTACAAGCTGGTGCGTCAGTTTGAAAAGAGTGCTCTGCTCCCTTAAAACTGGACCGTTTATAATGAGAGTTT
>NZ_NNRN01000047.1:0-125288 GCF_002252535.1 Brucella lupini | reverse complement strand
TGCTCTGCTCCCTTAAAACTGGACCGTTTATAATGAGAGTTTTCCGCGCTATTTTCCTGGCTGGGAGAAGGAGTGGAAGGCATGAAAGCATCGAAGTTTTCGGACGCTCAGAAGGTGTTTATTCTCAAGCAGGGAGATGACGGCGTTCCGGTAGCGGAAATCTGTCGCAAGAGCGGGATCAGCCAGGCAACTTATTTCAACTGGAAGAAAAAGTATGCAGGTCTGCTGCCTGATGAGATACGGCGGCTGCGCGCCTTGGAAGAGGAAAATACGCGGCTGAAGAGGATTGTTGCAGACCTCACGCTTGATCGGGAGATGTTGCAGGATGTGATCCGCCGAAAACTTTAAGGCCTGCGCGGAAACGTGATCTGGTGGCGGGAATGCTTGTTGATTGGGGAATATCGATCCGACGGGCCTGTGCAGCACTAAGCTTCGAAAGATCGACTATCAATTACAAGTCCCGCCGCACCGTGCAGGCCGCTGTTGAGAAGCGGATCAAAGAGATTTGTGAGACCCGTGTGCGATACGGTTACCGTCGCGTACACGTCCTGCTTCGTCGCGAGGGCTGGACCATTAACATGAAGAAAACACGTCGAATATACAATGAGTTAGGACTTCAACTCAGGAATAAACATCCGAAACGTCGTGTCAAGGCCAAGCTGCGTGAGGATCGTCAACAAGCGATCGGGCCGAATGATGTTTGGGCGATGGACTTTGTGCATGATCAGTTGGCAACAGGAAAGAAACTCCGGATTCTGACTATTGTCGATACGCATTCACGCTACTCGCCGGCAACCGATCCGCGCTTCAGTTATCGTGGTGAGGATGTCGTTCAGACACTTGAGAAAGTGTGTCGTCGTGCTGGCTATCCGAAGACAATAAGGGTTGATAATGGAAGTGAGTTTATTTCGCGTGACCTCGATCTGTGGGCCTATGCCAACAAGGTCACGCTGGACTTCTCCCGACCCGGAAAGCCGACGGATAACGGGTTCATCGAAGCCTTCAACAGTAAGCTTCGCGCCGAGTGCCTGAACGCACACTGGTTCTTAACGCTTGAAGATGCGCGCGAAAAGTTGGAGAATTGGCGTCGACACTATAATGAGGATCGTCCTCACTCGGCAATCGGATATAACGTGCCGATTGCCTTGCATAATCCCGATGGCGTCATCAGCCCGCCATTGGCATAAGAGCCGGAAAATTCTAATTCCCGGCGGTCCAATCTTGGGGCTCAGTGCAAAGAGCCGGAAAATTCTAATTCCCGGCGGTCCAATCTTGGGGCTCAGTGCAGAGCACTACAGATATCGCCGAACCTGATGGGGGTAAATTAGGGTTCGCCTATCCTGTAAATCAAAGTGGATTACCCGCACCGCTCTTGGACGAAATACTCACGTTCATGAAATCGAACGGGTCTATTGACCTCCTGATGGCTATAAACTTCTATGCCGGTGGTGGTGCAGAGTCTGCCGCGCTGGAATATGCCAAAGCCTATGCCTCCAAAAATGTCGACAAGTCTGCGTTAATCGTGCTCACGGATGGTGGTCCAAAGCGGCCACTTCCAGAGATGCCGAGTAACATATTAATAGTTGATTTAAACGATTGGGATGTAATTGATGCCATCCATAGAGAAGAGTTGCTCTATCTGATATTCCGGGCAATTCCATTACACGTTTTTCATATAATAAATTCTGTGACTGCCTACAATTTTCTGAAAAAACTTCCATCAAGATTCTTGAGCGATATAGATATTATTGCCAGCGTCTTTGCATTGCAGTTTGATCCAGACGATAATACAAAAATAATAGGTTACGCTCAAGATTTTCTACCGCCAAATATAGATAAAATCGATACTGTCGTTACAGACAATTTGCGGTTTTCCATTGAGGGGCCGTTGAAAATAGGCGTAACTGAACATTCAAAAAAATTTATTACTGTTTACAACAAGTCAAAACTCGACGGCATTTTAACCGTCAAGGATTCAATAGCACTATCATCCAAACGGAAATTCAATTCATCCGGCGGTGAAAAGCTAAAAGTTATTTGGGCTGGGCGTCTAGATAAAGAAAAGCGCGTAGATTTGCTCATTGAAGTAGCAAAAATGACTGAAGAATTTTGCGATTTCTACGTGTTCGGTGGAGCTGTCGTTGACGGTGGGTATGAAGCGGAACTCAATAAACTGAAAAATTTGGTTCTGTCTGGACCATATGAGAATCCCGTTGAATGGGACCAGAAAGTTTTGGGCAATGTATTCTTGTTTACTTCCGTCTGGGAGGGGATGCCGAATACCGTAATCGAAGCTTCGTATCTTGGATATCCGATAGTAGCATCAGATGTCGGTGGCGTTTCGGAATTAATAACGCCCTCGACGGGGTGGGCAGTGGATCGGTTCGCGTCAGCAAAGTTTTACGCTGAGGCGCTAGGAGAAATATACGCTGACCATGCTGAGGTGGAGAACCGAACCAAAAGGTTGATCGATTTAGTTCATAGCCGCCACAATGAGAAAGCTTATTTGAAATCTCTTTGTCAGATACCAGGTTATACAAAATTGAACCAATGAGAGCAGAGACTGACAATTAGTTAGCCGCCCTCTGAGGCGGCTTTTTCTTTGCCCAAGGTGTGCTTTGCACCGGTCGCGCGATCCTGTGATTTTCGGAAACCGCCAGAAGCATTTGCCGAAGCCTATCACCCAGATGACGCTCGGTAATCTGATCGACGTGCAGAAAAACTGGTTAAGCAAAGCTGGGTCAAAAAGAGCTGGAGCTATTCCACCGCATCGTCGGCGACAGGCGCAGCACAGTTCATGCGGGCAACATTGCAAGATTTGTAGAGTGAACTTGGACTTCGCGACACTTAACTGTCTGATAAAAATCTACAAAATCGACTCGACTTTCACTTATTAAAGCGGCGCGGTTATGAGAACTTTGTGGCCGGAAAGATAGGTCGCTCTGAATAGCCCCGAGTTTTGTAGACCCCTCGGGCTAGATTTTCTGCTGTTTCTCCAAACCTTTCGGGTGTGCCATTCGTTTCAACAACTTAGCAGTAAGGACGTGCCTACGCATTGCTTTGCATATTTCCCAAATTGACTGCCCCCGACCTCGTGACGTTTTTGCTCGCTCCGCTATATGTGGCTCGACATATCGGCATCACATTTCTGCAGTGGAATTTTTCTCATGAAGCATCACGCGCTCGTCTGGCTGCGTAACGATCTTCGAATCAACGACAATCCCGCACTGGATGCAGCCGCCGAAACAGGCGGCCATATAACAGCAGTTTACGTTCATGAGACCGTTGCCGAGATTCGGGCGCCCGGCGGCGCGGCGCGGTGGTGGCTCGATCAGAGCCTTGAAGCGATAAGAAAACAGCTGGCTGATCGTGGTATCGAACTTCTCATCGAGACCGGTGATCCGAGGGATATCCTCCCTCAGTTGATCGCGAAACTGGCCGTCACCGAACTGTTCTGGAACCGTCGCTACGCACCGGCGGAACGTGAATTCGATGCAAAACTGAAGTCACAACTCAAGGAGAGTGGAACCGGTGTAACCTCATTTCCTGGCAATCTTCTTCTTGAGCCCTGGGAGCTCAAGACGGCCAGCGATACGCCGTATCAGGTCTTCACCCCTTTCGCCAAAGCGTTGCGCCTCCACAACGTTCCCCGCCCGCTTTCGCGCAGGCAATGGAACGTTAAACCAACACAGGAAGCCCACTACGCGCCCAACGTTCCTGCCTGGGCGGAAAAGTTCGATGGGCTTTGGAATATTGGAGAAGACGCAGCGCGCGACTGCCTGCCACGTTTTCTGGAGAGCACGCTTTCCACCTATACCGAGGATCGCGACGTTCCCGGCATCGACGGAACTTCAAGACTTTCACCTCATTTGCGGTTCGGTGAAATCAGCGCGCGTCAGGCGTGGTATGCCACGCTGGCGTTTATGGACGAGCATCACTCTGCACGCGCTGGCGGTGAAAAGTTTCTGTCAGAGCTGATCTGGCGCGATTTTAATTATCACCAGCTCTATCACCGCCGCGACATCAGTCGACACGATATGCGTGACACACTGTCCGGCATCGCATGGCGCGATGATCGAGCTGCATTCGAAGCATGGCGTCGCGGACAGACGGGCTTTCCCATCATCGATGCCGGTATGCGTCAGCTTTGGGCCACCGGATGGATGCACAATCGCGTGCGAATGCTTGTGGCATCTTTTCTCACCAAGAATCTGCTCATCGACTGGCGAAAGGGTGAAGAATGGTTCTGGGATACGCTCGTGGACGGCGATATCGCCAGCAATCCGGGAAGCTGGCAGTGGGTGGCAGGCTGCGGCATGGACGCTGCGCCCTATTTCCGGGTGTTCAATCCGATCTTGCAGGGTGAAAAATTCGATGCCGAAGGACAATATGTCCGGCATTGGGTGCCAGAACTATCAGGCCTGTCCAACAAATGGCTGCACAAGCCGTTTGAGGCCCCCAAGGATGTGCTGACCAGCGCTGGAATTGCGTTGGGCAGTACCTATCCCAAACCAATCATTGATTTGCAGGCCTCACAACGGGAGGCCCGCAAACGGCTCAACAGCCAGCCGTAATCAACGCGCTTCCAGTCCGCCATTCTCAACGATAAAGTCGATGATTTCCGGCACGCCCTTGCCGCGATGGAGGTCGGTGAAACCGAATGGACGCTTGCCGCGCATGCGAGCCGCATCGCCTTGCATAATATCGAGATCGACGTGCACATGAGGAGCAAGATCACTCTTGTTGATCACAAGAAAATCTGACCGTGTGATACCCGGACCGCCTTTGCGCGGAATTTCCTCACCCTGACAAACAGAGATGACATAAAGCGTCAGGTCCGCCAGATCCGGCGAGAAGGTAGCAGCGAGATTGTCACCACCGGATTCGATGAAGACGATCTCCAGATCGGGAAATCGCCGGTTCATTTCGGCAATTGCCTGCAGATTGATGGAGGCATCCTCGCGGATTGCCGTATGCGGGCATCCGCCCGTTTCGACGCCCATGATCCGATCTTCGGACAAAGCCTGAGAACGCGCCAGAATGAGGGCGTCTTCCTGCGTGTAGATATCGTTGGTAATCACGGCGACCGAGTATTTATCACGCAGCGCTTTGCAAAGCTTTTCGGTCAGCGTCGTCTTTCCCGATCCCACCGGTCCGCCGATGCCGATACGCAAGGGTCCGTTTTTCTGTGTCATGTGCGAAAAAGCCTCGAATGTTGGGTTTCGTGTTTCATGGCCATGATGTCGCTAATGTAAGTCGCGGAACCAAGGTCACTCAATGAAGTTTTTTCTATTCGCGCCGCTGTTTCGGCGAGAACCGGCTCCAAATCCGACATTGTCGCAGTCACGCCGTTCTGCCCCATGACCGAAAGACGGATCGATGCCTGCAAAAGATTGATACAGAAGGCTTGCAGAAAGGCGGCGAGTGTCAATCCAAGCGATACTTTGTTAGCGCCCGCCACAGCACCGACTGCCACCGGATAGGGACAATCGGCTGGCAGGCGGTCGAATACAGAACTGGACCAGCTTTGGGCTGCAGCCAGAAACGCCTCGCCCTGCAGCATCGTCTCCATATGACGTTCGCGCGAACCGGCCAGTGCTTCGGCCAATTCTGCAACTTCAACAAGATCGCCTTTGGCAACCGCACGCCGCCAGCTTTCCGCGCAAAGCACGGCATCATTCCAGCCGGAGCCACGTGTTACAAGCCAGCGCAGCCAATCGCTCATTGTGGCGGTGTCTGCGACATAGCCATCATGGACGGCCCGCTCCAGCCCATGACTATAGCTGAACGACCCGACCGGAAAGACGGGCGACAGCCAGGCCATCAGCCGCAGCAAAGCGGTGGTGGTATCAGTCGTGGTGGTGGTGATGATGTTCATGATCGTGTTCGTGATGACCATGATGATGATCGTGGTCATGCCCATGGTCATGATGCGAATGGCCGCCGGAATAAGCACCGCGTAGGGGACTGAATATAGCCGTTACATCCGTAACTGTCGCACCAAGCCCCTCAAGCATCGCCTTTATGACATGGTCGCGAAGAATGAAGATGCGATCACTCTCGATCTGAGCCGCGAGGTGACGGTTGCCGATATGCCAAGTGAGTTCGGCAATATGCAGCGGATCACGCCCGCGGATTTCGTAAAGTTCCTCGCTTGCGGCGCGGATTTCAATCTCGCGTCCGTCATCGAGGACGAGCCGGTCGCCGTGCTCGAGCACAATTGGCTCTGCGAAATCGACGAGCACCTTCTCGCCGCCTTCCAGAACAATGGCCTTGCGCCGCAAATGACGTTCATCACGTTCGAGAACGGCATGGCCCGCAGGCACGGCATCGATCACCTTATCCGCACGAATAATGGCAGTGGCACGAAACATTTGTTTGCCTTTCAAGATCAGAACATGAAGTAGCGTTGCGCCATTGGCACGACGTCGACGGGCTCGCAGGTCAGAAGTTCGCCATCTGCGCGCACCTCATAGGTTTCCGGGTCAACTTCCATTTGCGGCATCGCATTGTTGAGGATCATGGAATGTTTGCCGATACCGTCTCTGGTATTGGCCACGGCAATCATCTGCTTGTCCACCCCAATCTTCTCTCGAAGCCCTTCATCCATTGCGGCCTGCGAAACGAAGGTAATGGACGTATTGGTGCGGGCTTTCCCGAATGAGCCGAACATCGGACGATAATGCATCGGTTGCGGCGTTGGAATTGAGCCATTCGGGTCCCCCATCGGCGCGGTTGCGATCCAGCCACCAAGCAGAACCATCTCCGGCTTGATTCCGAAGAAAGCAGGATTCCACAAAACGAGATCGGCCCGTTTGCCCACTTCCACCGAACCGATTTCATGCGCCATGCCATGGGCGATAGCAGGGTTGATGGTGTATTTCGCGATGTAGCGACGCGCCCGATAATTGTCATTTCCGGGCTTGTCGTCGGGAAGACTGCCACGCTGCTTCTTCATCTTGTCCGCAGTCTGCCAGCAGCGAATGATCATTTCGCCGACACGGCCCATCGCCTGACTGTCGGAGGAAATGATGGAGAACGCTCCCATATCGTGGAGGATGTCTTCTGCAGCGATGGTTTCCTTGCGGATACGGCTTTCTGCAAAGGCAATATCTTCAGGAATTGCCGGGGACAGATGATGGCACACCATCAGCATGTCGAGATGCTCTGCAATCGTATTGACCGTGTAGGGCCGGGTCGGATTTGTCGAAGCCGGCAACACGTTCGGATACTGACACACGCGAATAATATCCGGAGCGTGTCCGCCACCAGCGCCCTCCGTATGGAAGGAATGGATCGTGCGCCCCTTGAAGGCGTTGAGCGTGTCTTCGACGAAGCCGCCTTCGTTCAGCGTATCGGTGTGGATCGCAACCTGAACATCGAACCGGTCTGCAACCGACAGGCAATTATCGATCGCGGCTGGTGTCGAACCCCAGTCCTCATGCAACTTCAAACCACAGGCACCGGCGCGGATCATTTCTTCCAATGCACCGGGCAGTGAAGCGTTTCCTTTGCCGAACACGCCGATATTCATCGGCAGGCCGTCGAATGACTGGATCAGCCGGGCTATATGCCACGGCCCCGGCGTGCATGTGGTTGCAAGCGTGCCATGGGCAGGTCCGGTGCCGCCACCCACCATGCAGGTGATGCCTGCATTAAGTGCTTCATCCACCTGTTGCGGTGAGATGAAATGGATATGCGTGTCGATACCGCCCGCCGTGAGGATCTTGCCTTCACCCGCGATAATCTCCGTACCGGGTCCGATGATGATCGAAACGCCGGGCTGCGTATCCGGATTTCCGGCCTTTCCGATCACCGCGATACGCCCGTCGCGAAGCCCCACATCGGCTTTATAAATACCGGTATGATCGAGGATCAGAGCATTGGTAATGACTGTATCCATCGCACCGTCGGCGCGCGACATCTGGCTTTGTCCCATACCGTCGCGGATAACCTTCCCTCCGCCAAACTTCACCTCTTCGCCATAGGTGGTGAGGTCCCGTTCGACTTCGATAAACAGTTCCGTATCGGCGAGACGCACCTTATCGCCAACAGTAGGGCCGAACATTTGCGCATAGGTGGCGCGACTAATTCTGGCTGGCATGAAATGTCTCCGTCACCTGTTCTAAAGCTTTCCCATGACCATCTGGCGAAATCCGTAGATCTCGCGCTTGCCGCTCACGGGAACCAATGTCACGTCGCGTTCCTGACCGGGCTCGAACCGCACGGCAGTTCCGGCTGCAATATCCAGCCGCTGTCCGAGCGCCTTGTCGCGTTCGAAAGAAAGGGCCGCATTCACTTCGTAAAAATGAAAATGGCTGCCGACCTGGATGGGGCGGTCGCCGGTATTGGCGACCTTGATCGTGATGGTGGGTTGCCCCTGATTGAGTTCTATATCGCCGTCCTGCGTAATAATTTCGCCGGGGATCATGTCACACCTCACCCAGCCATCAGCATCAGGCCGCCAAGTGCGGTAGCGCCACCGGCCAGACGCAAAGCAATTTTGCCATTCCTGCCCGCCATAAGCCGTCCTGCGGCAAGGCCGACACCCATGCCAGCGGCGTGTAGCAGTGCGGTCGCAAGCGCAAATCCAGCCGCATAGGAGAGGAATGTCGCGCCTCCGATTTCCCCGCCGTGTGCATGACCGTGAAAGAAGGCGAAGAAGCCGGCAATAAGTGCGCCAACAACCGGAGTGACAGGGAAGGCAAGCGCCACCATAAGACCAAGCACGACCACCGAAGCCAGAATGACCGGCTCAACGAAGGGCAGCGGCATGCCCAGAAGTGCCGCCACAAAACCAAGCAGCATCACGCCGACAAATGCCGCTGGCACGACGAAGAGTGCCCGTCCACCGAGCATGGCGGCCCAAAGTCCTACCGCAACCATCGCCAGGATATGGTCCGCGCCGGAGAGCGGATGCGTGAAGCCCGCCGCAAACGAGCCATGTTCGGCCGGATTGAGATGGGCAAAGGCAGGGCTTGCGGTGAGTGCCATTGCCACCGCGGCAAGGACCGTAGTCTTCTTCATTATCGTACCTTTCAAAAAACAGGTTCGCCTCGGCGAAACCTGAAAATCAGCGGATCGGCTCGTGAACGGTGACGAGCTTTGTGCCATCGGGAAATGTGGCTTCGACCTGAATGTCGTGGATCATTTCGGGCACACCATCCATCACCTGTTCACGGGTGATGACGTGCGCGCCTGCTTCCATAAGATCGGCAACCGTGCGCCCATCGCGGGCACCTTCAACGACAAAATCGCTTATCAGTGCGATCGTTTCTGGATGATTGAGTTTTACCCCGCGCTCCAGACGGCGGCGGGCAACCATGGCGGCCATGGCGATCAAAAGCTTGTCTTTTTCCCTGGGCGTCAAATTCATGACTTCATTCCAACTTCATACTTTCAAAGCGGTATGCATTCCGCTGGCGTTAAAAGCGGCGGGATTGCCGCGAACTCAAAATGTCCAAACTTTGGGCAGTCCTGCCTTACCGTTAAGCAGGGCGAGCAATGGCCCCAGACGTTTGCGCAAGGTGTAACTATCCGGCGCGTGAAGCCGCATCATCAGTTTGGTTGCAGGGCCAACCTGCCAGAGGCTGGCACCGCCCTCCTCTCCAATGATCTGCCGGGCTGCTTCCAGATGTTTCCCGGCCTCCCCTGAAATCAAGAGCACGGTGGCGACTGCACAGGCCGCATCTGCCACCGGACGGGCTTGCAATTCGGCCCCAATATCCGGTCCCAGCCGAAACTCTTCTGCATGCACAAGCCTCCCATCGGGCCGCCCACCCAATCGCACACGCCAACGATCACTGAACATCGCTTCATCAACCCGCTCACCCATGGCAAGGCGCCCGAATATAGTCGCCTCCACCACCAGGATTTCCGCCCCCTCCTCCAGCTCGACATCCAGCGTTCGTGACAACACGGATTGATTGAACAGAATGGTTTCCTGCGGAAGCCAAGCAAGACGCGTGCCTTTTGCCGCCTTCAAACGCGTGGCAATGCGTGCCTCGCCGCCCCCTGAGCGATAGATACGCTCACAGGCCTGCGTGGTAATGACAGCCGAAGCGTTTTCGCCAAGCTCCACATCCCATTGCAGTCGGTCACCGCCCGTCAGCCCTCCTGATGTGTTGATCAGGATTGCTTCCAGCGGATCGCCTCCGACTTGCGGCATGCGGATCTTGGCTGCGCCTTCCTGGTAAAGCCTGGAAATGCGCGAACGCCCGTCCTTGAAATGTATCGAAAGCCCACCCAGCCCGTTGACGCGCTGCGAGGAGAGCTCCGCTAACTTATTGTTATTTATTATCATCTGCGCGAATCTCGTCTTGCTCTTCTAAAGCAGAACTGACCGCATAATAAAGGGGGGTGGGGGTGCGGCAGGACGCCGCCACATATTGGAAAGCTTGAAAATGTTTCATCAAAAGCCACGGCAATCCCACCCGAAGCAATGTTTCGGATGGGATTTATCGATCAGTTCCTCGGTCAAATACGCATTGCCGCCGGGTGCGTGACCGTCTTTCGATAGAGATGCCAGGTCGCATGCCCAAGGATGGGTATTACTACCGCCAGCCCGGCAAACATCGTGGCAAAACCGACGACCAGCATCGCAGTTACGATTGCAGCCCAGAGCAGCGATTCCATGGGGTTGCGCATGACAACACGCAACGATGTCGCAACCGCTGCCGCAGCGCCGCAATCCTGATCAAGCAGCATCGGGAAAGTCACAATCGTCGAGCACAGGACAACGATTGCAAAAAGCAAACCAATGCCACAACCGGCAAAAATCAGACTGCGTCCCTCTTCCGTTGACGACACCTGATTCATCAACATGGAGAAGCTCTCGGGCGGCATCGGCCCGAAATAGTGAACATAGAGATTTTGCGCCACCAGCAGCCAGACAATAAAGATTGCGAACAGAAAAGCACCGACAGCCACGATGGACGGCAATGCCGGGGAATGGCTCACATCGAGCGCACGTTTCCAGGATGTATCCAACCCTTCTTCACGGCGGCGGCTCATCTCATAAAGCGGCAGCGCAGCAATTGGCCCGATCAGGGCAAAGCCGGACATCAGGGGAAACAAGAGCGGTAACGCGTTTGCGTTCGTGCTCCAGTAAGTGATGAACAACCCCGCCAGCGGGTATATGAGGCAAAGGAAAACGTAATGCGATGGCTTTGCCCAGAAGTCGTTGAAGCCCAGACGCAGGGCATCAAATACATCTGCCATGCGAATGCGCTTAACTTCAGGATAAAAGGCTGATTGGTCTCGACCTGCAACAACATGAAACTGTGCCATGACGCTCCTCCTGCGGATTAAGCAGTCCTGACGGCAAGGAAACGGTCAGGACATGGCCTGCACGCAATTTCTGGCTTTCAACCGGTCACCGGACAAATCCGATTTCGTGACGCCAATTCGTCAGACCAGAGCCTGACGGTCTGGCGAACAGTATACATCGAAAAGACTGGTGGCGAAAGAAAAGCGGCTCAATGAGATTGAACCCCTGCGTGAACTGATCTCAAATCAGCAACCACACGCACTTTCCATTAGAGCGCATCCCGAAAAGTGTGAAACGGTTTTCGGAAAAGATGCGCGTAACAACAAATGATTAGAGCGCCGATTTGATCCAATCAGATCGAAACGCGCTTTAATGAAAGCACGGCAAAGCCAGTTTCTGGATTTTATTGGAAAATAATGGTGCTGCGAGAGAGGATTGAACTCTCGACCTCTCCCTTACCAAGGGAGTGCTCTACCACTGAGCTACCGCAGCAATCTCTTGAGTGCGGCGGACTTCTGCCACATCATTACGCAAATCGCAAGCAAGCAATTGCATTTCTTTTCACATAATGTGGAAATCTGCCGGACACGCATTTGAAAGCAGCTTTTCCGGCCCTTTTTCCCGTAGTAGAAGACCGCCATGAGCGAAAATACGACCAACAAAGAGAAACAAACCCAATCGGACCAGCGCAAAAAACGCCGGGCCGAGGAGTTGCGCGCGAATCTGATGCGCCGCAAAGCACAATCCAGATCACGTCGCGCAGGCGAAGCGGATGAACGAAACGACGGCATCACCGCCGCCAGCGACGACACAGACTGAGAATCGCACCATCAAAGCCTTCCTTGAAGATAGGGGGGCTCTGCGGTAAAAGCTCATTTCTGTTCTTCGCAGCGATGTCGTCCTATTGTGATTCGTATTTGACGTAATTTGGCCGCAAGACTCGTAATTTCATGACGCAACGCCACCGCGCCGTAAGGGCTGCCGGATTTGGTGAAAATTTATCGGGCAAGGTATCGGCCCAGAAGGTGACACAGCATGGATCGCATCAAAATCGTTGGTGGCAACAAGCTCAACGGCATCATTCCAATCTCCGGCGCAAAAAATGCCGCTCTGCCGTTGATGATCGCCTCGCTTCTGACCGACGATACGCTGACGCTCGAAAATGTGCCGCATCTGGCTGACGTCGAACAGTTGATCCGCATCCTCAGCAATCACGGCGTGGATTATTCGGTTAACGGACGCCGCGAACATCAGGATGGGGCCTATTCGCGTACGATCCATTTTACTGCCCGTAATATCGTCACCACCACTGCACCCTATGAACTCGTATCCAAGATGCGTGCGAGTTTCTGGGTTATTGCGCCGCTTCTCGCCCGCATGGGCGAAGCAAATGTTTCCCTGCCGGGCGGCTGCGCTATCGGGACACGCCCGGTCGACCTTCTCCTCGAAGCCTTATTAGCTCTTGGAGCCGACATCGAAATCGAAAACGGCTACGCCAAGGCGAAAGCCAGGAACGGTCTCGTCGGCGCACGCTATAAGTTTCCGAAGGTCTCCGTCGGCGCGACCCATGTCATGCTGATGGCAGCAGCCCTCGCCAAGGGCGAAACCGTCATCGAAAATGCCGCCCGCGAACCGGAAGTCGTCAATCTCGCCGACTGCCTTAATGCAATGGGCGCCAAGATCACCGGCGCCGGAACCAGCACTATCCATATCGATGGGGTCACCAACCTGTCGGGTGCGCGCGTTCGTGTTATTCCAGACCGTATCGAAGCCGGCACCTATGCCATGGCCGTCGCCATGACCGGCGGCGATGTGCTTCTGGAAGGTGCTCAGGAAAGCCAGCTTTCCGCCGCTCTCGAAACGCTGCGACAGGCCGGAGCTGAAATCACCGAGACCAACAGCGGCCTCCGCGTTGTCCGTAACGGTCATGGTATCCATCCCGTTGACGTTACTACCGACCCTTTCCCCGGTTTCCCGACCGACTTGCAGGCGCAGTTCATGGGCCTGATGACCAAGGCCAAGGGAACGTCGCGCATCACGGAAACCATTTTTGAAAATCGCTTCATGCACGTGCAGGAGCTGGCACGTCTTGGCGCAAAGATTTCTCTGTCCGGCCAGACTGCAACCGTCGAAGGCGTGGAACGCCTCAAAGGCGCGCAGGTAATGGCAACGGATCTTCGGGCTTCGGTTTCGCTTGTGATCGCTGGCCTTGCTGCTGAGGGCGAAACCATGGTCAACCGCGTGTATCATCTGGATCGCGGCTTTGAGCGTCTGGAAGAAAAACTGTCACGCTGCGGCGCGACAGTAGAACGTATCAGTGGCTGATCTGACCAAGCCGGAGTGACATTCATCGCTCCGGCTTTTTCTTGCGCTAGGCTAAAGATTCCAATCGAAGGGCGACAGGCTTGAAAAGCCTGTCGATTTTTTTGTTTTGACATGCCAAGTTGATAATTGGCCGAGCGGGTGATTGATTTTCTGCCTGTTGGGAGCAGTTATTAACCGACAACGGAAAGTGGTGCTGGAGTATGGAGATGTTGAAGCTTGTGGCGCTGGATGAGGAGGATTTGCAGGTCCTGTCCGCTCATCTTCAGGACGCAGTTTTGAAAGTATCCGACCTTCAGTATCTCGGGAACGAGAAGCGCTTCGTTCTCACGGCAAACCGCTTTGTCTGGGAAGAAAGCAAGCCGAAGTTCCTGCGCAAGCCGCAATATCAACGCAGGCGTACCGCTCTGCACTTCAACCGTGTGATCGCAGCCAAGGCAGTCGGCATTGACCGCCAGAAACCGGATGAAGTGCTTTCCCTGATGGCCATTCAGTTCACGGCCGGTGAAACACCTGCCGGAACAATAGAACTGACTTTCTCAGCAAATGCGGCTATCCGTTTTGAAGTGGAATGTATCGAAGCGCAAATGACGGACCTTGGCGCGGCATGGGAAACAGAATCACTTCCTCGCCATAACGTCTAATACCAACCCTTGATGAGCTGAATCATCGAGATTTGGAAAGCCCGTGTGGCGATTGAGCATTTTCAGGGCTTGGATAGCGTCAGCATCTTAGCGCCCTGGCATAAGAGAGGGTTATACAAAACCGTCTTTCGTCAGCCAGACGCCAGTCTGGCAAAGCATATTTGAAGGAACAGAAGCGTGGTCAAGACGCTCAGACAAACCGATCCCGATTTCGAGAATAATTTCGCGACATTTCTGGCCAGCAAACGCGAGGCGTCCGAGGATGTCGATCGTGCGGCCCGCGAGATCGTTGAACGGGTGCGTCGTGAAGGTGACAGTGCGCTCATCGACTATTCCCGGCGCTTTGACCGGATCGATCTCGAAAAAACCGGAATTGCGGTCACTGAAGCTGAAATCGATGCCGCATTCGACATAGCCCCGGCATCGACGATCGAAGCGCTGAAGCTTGCTCACGAGCGCATCGAGAAACACCACGCGCGGCAGTTGCCGAAAGATGATCGTTATACGGATGCGCTTGGCGTTGAGCTCGGTTCGCGCTGGACCGCTATCGAAGCTGTGGGGCTCTATGTTCCGGGCGGCACGGCAAGCTACCCAAGTTCCGTATTGATGAACGCTGTTCCAGCCAAGGTGGCAGGTGTAGAGCGCATTGTCATGGTGGTTCCAGCACCTGACGGCATTCTCAATCCATTGGTTCTGGTGGCAGCACGTCTGGCTGGCGTTTCCGAGATTTATCGTGTCGGCGGCGCACAGGCTATCGCAGCCCTCGCCTATGGCACCGAAACAATTAGTCCGGTTGCCAAGATCGTCGGCCCCGGCAACGCCTATGTTGCAGCGGCCAAACGTATCGTCTTCGGCACGGTCGGCATCGACATGATCGCTGGCCCGTCAGAAGTGCTGGTCATCGCTGACAAGGACAACAATCCCGACTGGATCGCCGCTGACCTCCTTGCTCAAGCGGAGCACGATACCGCTGCGCAATCGATCCTTATGACCAATGATGGGGCTCTCGCTTCGGCTGTCGAAGAAGCTGTCGAACGACAGCTCCGCAACCTCCCGCGCGCGCAAACTGCCGCCGCGAGCTGGCGTGATTTCGGCGCGGTTATTCTGGTCGAGAATTTCGAGGCAGCCATTCCGCTTGCCAATCGCATTGCAGCCGAGCATCTGGAAATCGCTACGGCCGATCCGGAAGCATTGCTGCCCAAAATCCGTAATGCGGGATCGATCTTCATCGGTGGCTATACGCCGGAAGTGATCGGCGATTATGTCGGCGGCTGTAACCACGTTCTGCCGACGGCGCGCTCAGCGCGTTTTTCATCCGGCTTGTCGGTTCTCGACTACATGAAACGCACGTCGCTTCTCAAACTCGGCCCTGATCAACTACGCGTGCTCGGACCTGCGGCAATCGAGATTGCCCGCGCCGAAGGCCTTGACGCACACGCGCAGTCTGTCGCTATCCGGCTGAATCTATGAGGTGACATGACCGCCGCTGTTCCAAATGCGCGCCTTGTTGACGTCGAGCTCGATGAATCCATCGGGCGCTCGACGCCTGACGTCGAGCATGAACGCGCGGTAGCCATTTTTGACCTCATCGAAGAGAATTCCTTCCACCCGATCGGAGACGACACGGGAGGGCCGTACCGTCTCAAGCTTTCGCTGATGGAATCGCGACTGATCTTCGCCATCACCCGGGAGGCCGGTGAAGACGTCGCAACTCATATTCTCTCGCTCACGCCCTTACGGCGCGTCGTGCGGGATTACTTCATGATTTGTGAAAGCTATTATCAGGCGATCCGGTCGGCCACACCAAGCAAGATCGAAGCAATCGACATGGGACGGCGCGGCCTGCACAATGAAGGATCGCAGACGCTCCAGAACAGGCTGCAGGGCAAGATCGAGGTTGATTTCAACACGGCACGGCGGCTTTTTACACTTGTCTGCGTCCTGCACTGGAGAGGCTGATCATTGATGGTCATCACCGATGCCCCTCCCGTGAATTTTGGCGCCGACGGCGACGAAGATCATAAATCGAGCCTGCCCAAGTCCCTGCTTTTTGTCTGCGGCAAGAATGCAATTCGTTCACCCATGGCGGAGTTACTTGCAAGACAGGCCCTGCCACCCAATATTTATTTAGCTTCTGCAGGTGTGAAGCGGGGCGAACGTGATCCGTTTGTCGATGCTGTCCTTCAGGAAGAAGGCTTGTCGCTTGACAACCGGCAACCACGTGGCCTCGAAGAACTTGCGGATGGCTATTTCGACCTGATTGTAACGCTGACGCCACTCGCTCATCATACTGTGCTGGAGCGAATGCGGGGTTTCTCGGTTGATGTCGAATATTGGCCAACGCCGGACCCGACCTTGGTAACCGGCAGCCGAAGCCAGATCATGGCGGCGTATCGCGATGTGCGGGACCGTCTGAAGCGGCAAATCATGCAGCGTTTTAATGAGCATTGAGTTCACGGAATTCCGTTGTTCACAAATGCCGCCTAATCATATAGGTTCCGCGCAAATTCCGACCTAAAGACCGCTCGAGAGCGGCATTTTATCAAAGAAAGAAACAGGTATCGCATGGCGAAAGAAGAAGTCCTAGAATTTCCGGGTGTTGTTACGGAACTGCTGCCGAATGCTATGTTCCGCGTGAAGCTCGAGAACGAACATGAAATCATCGCCCATACGGCAGGCCGTATGCGCAAGAATCGCATCCGCGTTCTGGCTGGCGACAAGGTTCTGGTTGAGATGACCCCTTACGATCTGACCAAGGGCCGCATCACCTACCGCTTCAAGTAAGCAATCCGTTCCCGTTCCAGGAAATGTCTATTCGATGAGCGCGCAACACAAGCTGGTTCTTGCCTCCGGTTCTCCACGCAGGATCGAGCTTCTGGGGCAGACAGGCATCGAACCGGACCACATTCATCCGGCCGATATAGATGAAACGCCGCAGCGCGCGGAACACCCGCGCTCGCTGGCGCGACGTCTGTCGCGGGAGAAGGCGCGCAAGGCACAAGAACAGCTGAAGGACGATGCGAATTTCGCCGGTGCCTTCATTCTTGCTGCCGATACTGTTGTGGCCGTGGGCCGGCGCATTCTCCCCAAAACGGAGATTGCCGACGAGGCAAGAGAATGTCTGCGGCTGCTTTCCGGGCGTACGCACAAGGTTTTCACAGGAGTGAGCCTTGTCTTGCCGAACGGGAATTTGCGCCAGACACTGGTTGAAACACGATTGCGTTTTGAACGGTTATCCCGCCAGCAGATGGATGCCTATCTCTCGTCTGGTGAATGGCGAGGGAAAGCGGGCGGCTATGCAATCCAGGGGCTGGCCGGTAGTTTCGTTGTGAAGCTGGTTGGCTCCTATACAAACGTCGTGGGATTGCCGCTGCAGGAAACTATCAGCCTGCTGAACGACGTCGACTACCCGGTTTACGCTAACTGGAACAGCGGGAAAGTCTGAGAGCAGGTATGAGCGACAAGAAGGACATATCGACCGCAGCAGGTGCACGAGTGACGCCATTGCGTCCGACGCGCCCCTGCCCGGAATGCGGAAAGCCTTCATCGCGCGAATCCTATCCGTTCTGTTCGCCACGCTGTAAAAGCATCGATCTCAATCGCTGGCTGTCGGGCAGCTATGTATTGCCGGGAAAGCCGATCGATGAAGAGGAAGAAGAAGGAAACTAGGCCTCTCCCAAAGCGGCTTCCTCCAATAAAATCAGTTATTTATCAAAGATGTGAGAAAAGCTGATAAAAATTGCGATACGGTGCTGGACAGCGCGAAATTTAATGCTATAACCCACCCACTTCCGGCGGGAACCAACACCGCCTCGAACGAGCTAACTGCTTGTTACGGATGCCCGGATAGCTCAGTTGGTAGAGCAGCGGATTGAAAATCCGCGTGTCGGTGGTTCGAATCCGCCTCCGGGCACCACTCTAAACCCTTCAATAGTCGTCGCAAAAATACTTGTTCAATCAGGCTTCTGTATTCGGCGTGATCATACTCGAAATATTGACCTGACGATTATCCTCTGCAAGGACTAATCATTCCATTTGTTCCTTCCAGGTTCTTCACCAAGCGAGGAAATCTCCATGCTCTGGACGTTGTTCGGCATCCTTTCCGGTGCCTGTATTGCTATTCAGGCACCTATCAATGCAGCCTTGGCTCGTGGATTGGGATCGCCGGTAACAGCTGCTGCGATTTCGTTCCTTTCCGGTGCTGTCATCCTTGCCGTTATCGCCGGAATTACCGCGCGCGCGACGGGTGCAATGCCAGCGTTCAACGTGCCTGCGGGCTGGCTTTTCGTGGCTGGCGGTGCGCTTGGCTGTATCTATGTGACCGCATCGGTGTTGCTGACGCCGCGCATCGGGGCTGCTGCCGTGATGGGGCTTGCTGTTGCTGGACAATTGATGGCCGGACTGGCTGCTGACCGCATCGGCTTCATGGGCGTTGCGGTGCGTGAAATCACCGCCGGGCGCATTGTTGGTGCGGTTCTGTTGCTTTCCGGCGCATTGATGATCCGCTTTCTCTAAAAGCAAAGCCGCGCTTTTCAGCGCGGCTTTTTATTTTACGATAAGCCGAAAACTGGCTCTCAACCCTTGAACGTATATTCCGCAATCGACTGCGGCTTCATTTCAATCGAGAAGCCCGGCAGCGATGGCGGCATATAGGCCGCATCCTTGATGATGCATGGCTCGATGAAATGCTCGTGCAGGTGATCGACATATTCGATCACACGGCCTTCCTTGGTGCCTGAAACGGCCACATAGTCGATCATCGACAAATGCTGTACATATTCGCACAGGCCAACGCCGCCCGCATGTGGCCAAACCGGCTTACCAAACTTGGCAGCAATCAGCAGCACAGCCAGAACTTCATTCAGACCACCCATGCGGCATGAATCAATCTGAACGATGTCGATAGCGCCTTCCGCGATGAACTGCTTGAACATGATGCGGTTCTGACACATTTCGCCAGTCGCAACCTTCACGTCGCCAATGGCTTCGCGAATCTTGCGGTGGCCTGCAACATCGTCCGGGCTGGTTGGTTCTTCGATGAAGAACGGCTTGGAGAAGGCAAGCTTATTGACCCACTCGATTGCCTGATCGACTTCCCATACCTGATTGGCATCAATCATCAGATAGCGATCAGGGCCGATCACTTCGCGCGCGATGGTCAGACGACGGATATCGTCTTCGAGATCACGGCCAACCTTCATCTTCACATGATTGAAACCCTCGTCGATGGCTTCCTGACACAGACGACGCAGCTTGTCGTCATCATAGCCGAGCCAGCCAGCAGACGTCGTGTAGCAAGGATAACCCTTGGCTTCGAGCTTCGCGATACGCTCGGCCTTGCCGGCTTCCGCTTTACGCAGAATTTCGACAGCTTCGTCGCGGGTCAGCGCATCGGTGAGGTAGCGATAATCGACGATATCGGCGATCTCTTCCGGCGACATGTCGGCGACAAGCCGCCATACCGGCTTGCCAGCCTGCTTTGCAGCCAAATCCCAGAAGGCGTTGACGACAGCGCCGGTGGCAAGATGCATCGCGCCCTTGTCCGGGCCGATCCAGCGCAGCTGGCTATCACCGGTCAGGTAACGCCAGAACTTGCCGGGGGCCGCGAGGAAATCATCCATCGAGGCACCCACGACCAGATGACGCATGGCGAGAATCGCCTGACAGCAAATGTCGTTGCCGCGTCCAATGGTGAAGGTCAGGCCATGGCCCTTCAGCGCCTCGTCATCCGTATCGAGGATGACATAGGCTGCCGAATAGTCCGGGTCCGGGTTCATCGCGTCAGAGCCGTCCAGACTTTGCGAAGTCGGGAAGCGGAGATCGAAGACGCGCAGATCAGTGATTTTCGTCATGATTTATCCGTGATCAGAGCATGCTCAAAAAAATTAAACGTCAGCGCGCACGTTCTGCTTCTGCGTGCCGAGACCTTCAATGCCGAGTTCGACAACATCGCCAGCCTTGAGATAGCGCGGTGGCTTCATGCCCATGCCAACGCCAGGAGGCGTGCCGGTGGAGATGATATCGCCCGGCTGCAAAGACATGAACTGCGAGAGATAGGAAACGAGGTGGCGTACGCCATAGACCATGGTCTTGGTCGAGCCGTCCTGCATGGTTTCGCCATTGACCTTGAGCCACATGCCAAGGTTCTGCGGATCGGCAACCTCGTCCTTCGTCACCAGCCATGGGCCGGTCGGGCCGAACGTGTCGCAGGATTTGCCCTTGGTCCACTGACCGGCGCGCTCGATCTGGAAAGCGCGTTCCGAGACGTCGTGCAGTGTGCAGTAGCCCGCGACATAATCAAGCGCATCATCTTCCGAAACATATTTCGCGGTCTTGCCGATAACGATGCCGAGTTCGACCTCCCAGTCGGTCTTTTCCGAACCGCGCGGGATGAGCAGATCGTCGTTCGGGCCAACGATGGCCGAGGTGGCCTTCATGAAGATAACTGGTTCTGGCGGAACGGCCATGCCGGATTCTGCAGCGTGATCAGCATAGTTGAGGCCAATGCAGATGAACTTGCCGGTGCCTGCAACGCATGGACCGAGACGTGGGTTGCCTTCGACCTTCGGCAACGAATTGATATCGATCGCACCGAGCTTGGCCAGTGCATCCGGGGTCAGAGCCGCGCCGGAAAGATCGCCTACATGGGCGGAAAGATCACGGATATTGCCGTCCGCATCGAGAAGGCCCGGCTTTTCCTGACCGGTTTCGCCATAGCGAAGAAATTTCATGAGATTACTCCTTGTGGGGATGGAATTGGTGGCGGTGGAATGCCTAGAGCTGTCGAAATTCAGGTTATGGCGTGCCGAAAATGGTGTTTTTCGAGAACCGGAGCGGAATGTACTTAAAGGTACATGAGCACCGGAAGCGCAGAAGAATACCGTTTGCAGGCCGCCAGAGCCTGAATAGCGATAGCTCTAGATCGTCCAGCCACCATCGATGTTATAAGCCTGACCGGTGGTGTACGTGGCACCTGCGAGATAGACCGCGAGATCGGCGATTTCTTCCGGCTGGCCGATACGGCCAATTGGCTGACGCGCGATGAAGGCTGCGCGCTGTTCTTCATAATCGCCCTGCGCACGCAGACGGTCCTGAAGCGACGGGCTTTCAACCGTACCGGGGCAGATGGCGTTGCAGCGGATGCCCTTGGCAACGTAGTCGGCAGCGACAGCCTTGGTGAGGCCTATGACCGCCGCCTTGGTGACGCCATAGGCAAAGCGGTTCGGCACGCCCTTCACGCTCGAAGCGACCGACGCCATGTTGACGATAGAACCGTCCTTGCGTTCCAGCATTCCCGGCAGCACGGCGCGAATGGTGCGGATCATGGCCTTGACGTTGAGATTGACGGCAAAGTCGAGGTCTTCGTCCTTCATCTCAAGGATTGAGCCGCCATGGACAACGCCCGCGCAGTTGAACAGGATATCGACCTGACCGATCTCGGCGACCGCTGCCTTCACTTCCGCCTCGTCAAGCACGTTGAGCTTGCGGGTGATAATGCCCGAAACGCCTTCGATTTCCTTGAGTGCGGCCTCGTTGATGTCGGTCGCATAGACCTTGGCGCCAGCTTCCGCAAAAGCCAGCGCACTTGCACGGCCAATGCCCTGAGCGGCGGCTGTCACCAGTGCGGTTTTTCCATCAAATCGTATCGTCATTTTCAAGCCTTCCGTTCGACAAGCAGGATGTGGTCGCAAGCCAGCACCACTTCATCCCGCTGATTAAGCACTTCGCACCGCTCGGTAACGCGGCCCATATTGGCCCTCTTCGGGTCATCTTCCTTGGCGCTGATTGTCACGCGCGTGCGGATCGTATCTCCGATATGAACCGGGCGAATAAACCGCAGACGATCATAACCATAGGAAAATGCAACCGGATTGATCAGCGTTGCGGTCAATCCGACACCAATTGCAAAGATCATTGTGCCGTGGGCAATGCGCTGACCACCCGGCAGGGTCTTGGCAAACTCCGCATCCATATGGTGTGGAAAGAAATCACCCGTATGCCCGGCATGAACCACGAAATCCGTTTCGGTGATGGTGCGGCCCGTGGTGAGGCGCACATGGTTCATTTCATAATCTTCGTAGTAGATTTTCTGTTCGGCCATAATCAGACCTCCAGTTTTGCGGCAAGCGGCGTGGCAGGCGCAGCGCTCGACTGATAGGCCGCTTCGACCAGCGCCATGGTGTGCCACGCATCTTCGACCGAGCCGATAAGTTCAGCGTCTTCGCCAGTCGCGAAACGCTGCAACTGTGCCATGCGGTTTAAGAATGCATCCGGGAACCAAGCGCCTTGAAGCACGACCTGCACCCAGTCGTCCGCGCCCTTTGGCTTGATCCAAAGCTCGTCCGGTTCGCCACGCGGATAATCGAGATTGACGCCAAGTTTCACATAGGCAGCACCTTCGGTGCCGCAGATACGGAACTCGCAGGCTTGAAATTTACGGCCAAAATCATGGTCATGATTGATCGACAATGCACAACGCACGCGGTTGCCATAATCGAGGATTGCGGCCGTGCGCGTCTGGGCGACTTCGTGGTTTGGATGCCCGATGGTCTTGGCGTGAACACCTTGCGGATTGCCGAGCAGACCGCGCACGAAATCGAGATAATGGATCGAATGCATGGCAATCTCGATGCGTGGCAGACCTTTCAGGAACGGCCAAAGGCCCCAAGGCGTGGCAAGCGCGAGCCATGCGTCGAAATCCACGACTTCACCGAGCAAGCCCTTATCGACGGCATCGTAAAGTGCCAACATCATTGGCGCAAAGCGTAGCTGGAAATTGACCGCAGCTTTGAGATTGCGCGCACGGCAAACTTTCAGAATTTCCGTTGCCGCGGCTAGATCGCTGCCCATCGGCTTCTGGATCAGAACAGCCGCACCTTCCGGCAATTGCGCGAGGATCGAAGCATGAGCAGAAGGCGGCGTTGCCAGATCGAAGATCGCGCCTTCAACCGCAAGCGCCTCTTCAAGACTTCCAAAAACCTTCACGCCCCATTGGTCGGCAAGTGCCGATGCCTTGTCCAGATTGGGATCGAAAATACCAGCAACCGCAAAGCCGCCCTTTTGATAAGCGGGCAGATGCGCGTCACAGACGATACTGCCTGCACCGAAAATCACGATAGGCTTTGGCTGTGTGGGTTTGGCCCACCACTGACGCAGGGTTTTCGGATCAAAGGCCTCAGTCATGATGGAAAACCTCCTCCATCATGGCCCACCACTCACCCTCTTTACGGGTTTCAAGCGGTTTCTGGCATGGCATACAGACGGACCACCATTCCTGATTTTTCGGGTTATAGGCCATCTTCTTCATGTCGGCTTCAAAGTCGGCGCCTACATAGTCCCATGTGCCAAAAAGCAGGTTTTCCGGCTCTTTGAGAAAGATCGTATAATTGGTGATGTTGCACTCGGAAATGAGTGCCAGAATTTCCGGCCACACGCTCGCGTGCAGCTTTTTATATTCTGCGATCTTTTCAGGCTTCAGCCCGATCACCATGCCCATTCTCTGAACCATTACGATCTCACGATCTCGCGGGTGAATTCGGAAACGGAGCGCGCGCGCACGACATCCCAATCCCACGAAATACCAATGCCGGGTTCTGATGGTGCAATGGCGTGGCCATCACGAATTTCCATGCCCTTGGTGGTCAGGTCATCAAGCTGCGGGATATATTCGACATAGCGCCCGTTCTGAACGGCACAGGTGAGGCTGACATGCAGTTCCATCAAGAAGTGCGGGCAGACGGGAATATCAAAAGCTTCTGCGGCATGTGCCACTTTCAGCCATGGCGTGATGCCGCCGATACGCGCCACATCCACCTGCACGATGGAGCAAGCGCCCTTCTGCATATATTCGCGGAAATGGCGGATCGAATAGATCGATTCACCCACTGCAATCGGCGTCGGGGTGGAACGGGTCAGGCGGATATGGCCATCAAGATCATCCGCCGGAAGCGGCTCTTCAATCCAAGCGAGATCAAGTTCTTTCAGGCGTTCGGCGCGGCGAATGGCTTCGTCCACCGTAAAGCCCTGATTGCAGTCGGTCATGATCTCAAAGCCGTCTCCCACCGCTGCGCGAACAGCCGAAAGACGCGCATAATCTTCCGAACCATGCGGCTTGCCGATCTTGACCTTGGAGCCGGAGAACCCCTTGGCTTTGGCGGCTAGAGCATCCTCGACCAGAGCTTCTTTCTCGATATGCAGCCAGCCACCTTCGGTCGTGTAAAGCGGGCAGCGATCCTTGGCACCACCGGCAAGCTTCCACAGCGGCAGGTTTTGCCTTTTCGCACGCAAATCCCACAGCGCCGTATCAATCGCAGCAAGCGCCAAAGCCGTGATCGCGCCAACGGTTGTAGCGTGGGTAGCAAATTCGAGCTTGCGCCAGATCGCCTCGATACAATCCGCATCCTCATTCAGGATAAGCGGCACCAGATGATCGCTCAACAGGCGCATGACGGACGAGCCGCCGGTGCCGATGGTGTAGCTGTAGCCCGTACCCACCGCACCATCACTGTCGGTGATGGTGACGATTGGCGTTTCCTGACTGACAAAGCTCTGGATCGCATCGGTGCGCTTGACCTTCGGTGGAAGGTCGACCATGCGCAGTTCGACTTTTTCAATCCGTGCCATAACTACACCGCCAAGCTCTTGCCACTTGCTGCATCAAACAGATGCGCCTGCGACAGATCAAAATGCATGGAGATCGCTTCACCGGAATTGAGGTGACGTGGGTTCAGCATACGCGCCACCCATTCCTTGCCGGCAAATTCGACAAAGACCAGCGTTTCATTGCCAAGTGGCTCGGTGATCGAAACGCGCAATTCGCCCTCATGAACGGCGTCTCCCGATGAAAGCCCATGGCCTTTCGGAAACAGATCATCCGGGCGCAGGCCGAACGTGACCTTGGAGCCATCCGTGACCTTGGCCTTGAACTGTGCAGGCACTGGCAGACGGTCACCACTGGCAAAAACCAGTTCCGAACCCTGCACGGTTGCCTCGGCCATATTCATCGGCGGCGAGCCAATGAAGCCAGCAACAAACTGCGTAGCCGGACGCTTGAACACTTCATCCGGCGTTCCGACCTGTTCAATATGGCCATCGCGCATGATGACGATGCGGTCGGCCAGCGTCATGGCTTCGACCTGATCATGCGTCACGTAAACGACGGTGGACTGCACCTTGGCGTGAAGCTTTTTGATCTCTGTGCGCATCTGTGTGCGCAG
Organism: Brucella lupini; assembly: GCF_002252535.1. NCBI lineage: Bacteria > Pseudomonadati > Pseudomonadota > Alphaproteobacteria > Hyphomicrobiales > Brucellaceae > Brucella > Brucella lupini. The sequence goes on along the minus strand of NZ_NNRN01000047.1, from coordinate 99,837 downwards.
TTTCGCATCAAGATTGGAAAGCGGTTCGTCGAACAGAAACACTTCCGGATTGCGCACAATGGCGCGGCCCATGGCAACGCGCTGGCGCTGACCGCCTGAAAGCTGTGCCGGACGGCGCTCCATCAAGGCTTCAAGGCCAAGAATGGCTGACGCTTCATTGACGCGTCGGTCGATTTCCGCCTGTGGCTGCTTGGCGATCTTGAGCGAGAAGCCCATGTTCTCGCGCACCGACATATGCGGATAAAGCGCATAGGACTGGAACACCATCGAGATATTGCGATCACGCGGCGGCAGATCGTTGACCACCTTGCCGCCGATTTCGAGCGCACCGTCGGAAATGCTTTCAAGACCTGCGATCATGCGCAGCGTCGTGGACTTGCCACAGCCGGACGGACCGACCAGCGCTACAAATTCCTTGTCGGCGATTTCGAGATTGATGCCATGCACCACGCCGACATTGCCGTAACGCTTGACGAGATTTTTGATGGAAAGCTGAGCCATTTTATATCAACCTTTAACCGCGCCGAACGTCAGACCAGCAACAAGATGCTTCTGGACGATGAATGTGAGGGTCAGCGCCGGAATAATCATCACGACCGCCAGCGCACACATGCCGCGCCAGTCGATGGTGAATTCAGCGGTGTAATCAAGAAGACCAACAGGAAGGGTCTTGGAATTGACCGAGCGGGTGAGCTGGGAAGCCAGCGCATATTCGTTCCATGAAGTGAGGAAGGCAAAGATGCCTGCGGTCGCAATGCCGGGACCAGCGAGTGGAAACTCCACCTGCCAGAAGGCCTGCCAGCGTGTGCAGCCGTCAATCTGGGCTGCTTCCGCCAGATCCTTCGGCACCTGACGGAAAAAACCGTCGATCAGCCAGATCGTGAATGGCACATTGAGCGCCACATAGGTGACGATGAGACCAAAATGCGTGTCGATGATGCCGATGCGCGAATAGAGCATGAAGAGCGGCAGCGACAGGGCAATGCCCGGCACCGAGCGCGTCAGCATGAGGCCGAGGAAGGTTGTCGACTTGCCCCAGAAGCGAAAGCGCGCGAAGGCATAGCCACCCGAAACGCCGACAATCAGTGCGATGATGGTGGATGTGACCGAGATAATCAGCGAGTTGCGGAAATAATCCCAGACAGGAATACCGCCGCCGCCTGCGCCTGAGAACATCGCACGATAAGCCTCGAAGGTGATTTCCTGCGGAATCCAGACCGGCGGCTTTGCCATGATTTCAACCGGCGGACGCAGCGAGGACAGCACGATCCACAGACCGGGCAGGCAAATGATCGCCATCGCGAGAAACAGGCCGATAAGATAGGCGACTTTCTTGACGCGACGCAGCAGGCGATGCTGGTTATTGGAGAGCGTTGTTGATGCCATGATTACCACTCCGCTCCAATTTGCGCGCGTGCGGCTGCAAGCTTGCGGAAGAACATTACGGTGAAGAGGATCGAGAGCAGGATCGCGACATAGGCCATGGCATTGGCCAAGCCCATCTGCGCATCCGAATAGGCGGTGCGTCCAACCAGCGTCCAGATCAGCTCGGTTCGGCGTGCCGGGCCACCATCGGTCATGATTTTCACGATGTCATAGGCACGGGCCACATCCAGCGAACGGATAGTCATTGCGATGAAAGCAAACGGCATCAGATAAGGCCAGATGACATAGCGGAATGTCTGCCATGGCGTGCAGCCATCGACGCGCGCGGCTTCAACCGGGTCCTGCGGCATGGACAGAAGACCGCCCAGAATAAGGATCGCGAACACCGAGGTCGACATCCAGACTTCTGCCAGCAAAATCGCAAACAGCGCCAGATTGCCGTCGATCAGCCATGGAATAGCCTGGCTGGTGATGCCCAGAGATTGCAGCGCATTGTTCACGAGACCGATATTGTCGTTGAACATGAACTTGAACTGGAAGCCGACGAGAACCGGCGAAAACATCATCGGGAACATCATCAGCGTGCGCAAAACACGCTGACCGTGGGTGGCCTTATTGATGAGCAGCGCCAAGCCAAGGCCGAGCAGCATTTCCAGATTGAGCGCGATGGTGAGGAAAATCACCGTGCGGATGAATGCAGCCCAGAACACCCAATCACTCATGATGCGCTGATAGTTGCGCAAGCCGATGAAGTTGAACAGGCTGTCAGGGCGCGTCAGCCGGAATGGCGTGAAGCTTGAATAAAGCGAAAGCGCGAGGGGAAACAGAACCACCGCTGCGAGGATGATAATGGCCGGAAGCAAAAGCAGAACCGGCGGGGAAATTCGTTTAAACATTGTTCTTCCGAAGCGGTGGATCAGCCAGAAAACCTGTCAAAACGGCCCGCCAATTGGTTTCCCAAAGGCGGGCCATGAAGTCACAAAGCGAGACTAGAGTTCGCCAGCATCCTCAAGGATCTGCGTTGCCTTCTTGGCTGCATCGTCAAGCGCCTGTTGCGAGGTCTTGTCGCCAAGAATAGCTGCCTGAAGTTCGGGATAAACAGCGTTGGAAATCTCGATCCAGGATGGGGTCTGCGGAACAGGGAAAGCGGTCTTTGCCGTTTCCTGGAACACGGAGAGCACTTCCTTCTTGTATGGATCGGAAGCAGCCTGTTCGATGACATAATCCCAGACAGCCGTACGGGTTGGCAGCGTGCCAGCAGCCGATTCCTGCTTCTGCGAATCCTCATTGGTCAGGAACCAGACGAGCGAAGCAGCCGCTTCCTTGGTGCCGCAGGATTCGGTGACCGAGAAGCCGTGATGGCCCGACCAGCCGGTGCGCTTGCCGGAAGAACCTGTCGGAGGCGGAACGATACCGACATTGCCTGCGACCTTCGACGACTTTGGATCGTTGAAATAGGTCGCCCAGCCCGGCCAATCCAGATTGATTGCGATGGTACCGGATGCAAAGCCCGCGCCCAGCTCATCCCACAGATAGTTGGTGGTGCCTGCAGGAACGGCCTTGGCCTTGTAAAGATTGACGAACCAGTCGAGCGCACGGACACCGGCTTCGGAATTGAAAGCTGGCTTGCCGTCCTTGAGATATTCGCCGCCTTCTGCGACCAGCATTTCATAGAAGCGGCCATTGATGGCTTCTTCCTTGCCCGCAAACTGCGTGCCGTAGAAATTCGGTGGATCGGCAAAGAACACAGCCTGATCGGAAACTTCTTTCCAGGTCTTTGGCGGCGCCAGATCGTAGCCGTATTTTTCCTTGAACGCAGTCTTCTTGGCGTCGTCTTCGTAAAGGCTCTTCTGATAGTAGAGCGCCGAGACGTCGAACTGCGCGCGCGGCAGCATGACCAGCTTGTCGTTAAGCGTCGAAGCCTTGATCACCGATGGCACGAAACCTTCGATTTCTTCTTTCGGAAGCAAACCATTGAGGTCGGCATAGAGATCAGGATATTGCGGCGCAAAAGACGAGTGGTTGGAGCCGACGCACCAGTTGATCGAGCCCGACGCGATGTCCGACTTGATTTCCTTGTCCAGTTCGAAGTGGTTCTTCTTGGACAGGATGTTGACCTTGGCACCGGTCGCTTTTTCCCATTCGGCAATGCGCGAATACAGCGCTTCATACTGCTGACCGCCGATCAGCTTGGCGTTTACCGTCACGCCTTCAAATTTACCCGGCAAATCGGCCGCACCAGCGGAACCCACTGCCAATGCCAATAGAGCCGTTCCCGCCAGGCAGGACGTTTTGAAACTCATCATGCTTCTCCTCCTCACGACGGACTTTTCCCCGGTCCGCCCCCAATTGTGAATTTGGTATTTATATGCAAACATATTATTCAAAACCGGTCAAGGCGAGTTTCCGCACATTTGCGACTTTCGCATTCCGGGTTGTTCGTATATGAAGAGGGATATTCATGAGGGGAGCCAACTTGGAAACAGACGATCGCTACCGCGCCCCCGCGCTGGACAAGGGACTGGATATTCTGGAACTGCTTGCGAGCGTGGATGGCGGGCTGACACAGGCAGAAATTGCCAAACACCTCGACCGCAGCCCCAACGAGTTTTACCGGATGCTGGATCGCCTGGTGAAGCGCGGTTACGTGACCAAGCTCGAGGGCGACCGCTATTCACTGACGCTCAAGCTGTTCGGTCTTGCACACCTTCATGCACCGGTGCGCAGACTTGCATCCTTTGCCACGCCTTTCATGCGTGAACTTGCCGACCGCTCAAAGCAGGCCAACCAGCTTGCCGTGTTTGATCGTGGTTCCGTCGTTGTCATTGCACAGCAGGAGGCTCCGGATTACTGGGGCATCTCAATCCGCGTCGGTTCGCATATCAGCCTGTTCGATACCGGTTCCGGCCATGTGCTTCTCGCCTTCCGGTCACCGGAAGAACGCAAGATGATGATTGCCGAATATGCAAAAGACGGTGAAAGCGTGAAGCTCGATGAGAGTTTCTACGAGCGCCTCGACCAGATTCGCGAACGTGGCTATGAAATGATGCCCAGCGCTCAGGTGGCAGGCGTCTACAATCTCTCGGCCCCGATTCTCGGCCCGGATGGTACTTGCATTGCATCACTGACCTGTCCCTATGTGACACTCGTCAATTCGGCTTCAGCACCCGACATTACGCAGACCATCAGCTTACTGCAAAAGACCGTCAAAGACCTGTCGAAACTGGTCGGCTCCGACATAGGGACAGCCGACTAAGCAATGCCGGTAATTCTTATTTGAAAACTCTCTTCTTTTTTGAAAGTATGTCAATGGAGGAGAGTTTTCATGATTATCGATACCCATCTGCATCTGATAGACAAAAGCGCACTGACTTACCCATGGCTGGGGGATGTCCCGGCGCTCAACCACGACTTTCTGTTCGAGACCTATCGGAAGCAGGCTGAGCGCTGCGGCATTACAGCAGCACTGCATATGGAAGTGGATGTGGCAGCCGATGCCATTCAGGCTGAAACGGACCACGTTCAGGAGATTTCCAGAAGATCGGGCGGTTTCATCAAGGGTGCAATCGCCTCGTGCCGCCCGGAAGAGCCGGGATTTGCGGAATATCTCGAATTGCAGCTTGGCAATCCTTTTGTCAAAGGGTTTCGTCGTGTGCTGCATGTCGTACCTGATGACGTTTCCGAGGGTGTTCTTTTCCGCGAGAATATCAAGCGGTTGCAAGGCACTGGCCTGACCTTTGATCTCTGCACACTCCCACATCAGATCGACAAGGTACTTGCGCTGGCCGATCTAGCGCCGAACGTGCAATTCGTGCTCGATCACTGCGGCGTTCCAGACATCAAGTCAGGTGCGCTGGAAGTCTGGCAGAAGGGCATTACCGAGATTGCGCAGCGCGACAATGTGACGGCAAAGATTTCCGGCGTAGTGGCCTATGCCGAGCAGACAAGCTGGACCGTCGACACCGTGCGCCCCTATGTGGAGCACGTCATTCAGGCCTTCGGTTGGGAGCGGATTGTGTGGGGCAGCGACTGGCCCGTCTGCACGCTAGCAAGCAATGTCGATGCCGGGCTTTCGACATGGGTGGCGACAACCCATGCGCTTCTTGAAGGATGCAGCGAAGACGAAAAAGCGCTGCTTCTCTCCGAGAATGCAACGCGCCTCTGGAAACTGTAAAATTCATCAGGCTGGCGGCAGCGGCCAGCCTTTCCATATAAATCAGAAGCTTTCGCGGAAAAGCCGGTTGAGATCGGCAACGACATCTTCCGCCTTCTCATTGTCCAGCAAGCCTTTGTTGATGCGTTCCGACGCCGCTTCCTGAAACGGCATATAGCCATCGTGACGCGGACGTACCCATGCGCCTTCCAGCGTCGCGCGCGTGTCGCGATAAAAGTCAGACGTCGACGAATTCACAGCATCGTCTTCCCATGCATCCGCATGTCCCGGCTGACCGTTGGAAGCCGCATAAAGCCCCTTCTGTACGTCACCGCTTGCAATCCAATAGGCAAAATCGATAGCAGCTTCCGGATGCTTGCTGAAGGCTGAAACGGCAATGCCCGTGCCTCCCAGAGCCGAACCCGCAACACCTGCCGCGCCCGCTGGAATATCGGCAAAGCGGATCAGGCGGTCGCGGAAACCCGGCATGGCATAATTCACATAGCCGTAGATCAGCGGTGAGCACGCGATTTCGGATTCCAGCTCTGCCATTTCTTCAAACACGGCAATCGGATCCATGCCGAAGCATTCCGGCTTTACCAGCGAAGCGATCTCGCGCAGTTGCTCGAAAGCTTTGACACCATCCTCAACAGAGATCAGCTCGCCTTCGACCGCGCACGGCGTTCCAGCATTGGCAACGAGAGTATAGAAGCACATCAGCGAATGCGGCGAGCGCAGTGGAAGCAGAACTTTCCCGGCGCGGGCAAGACGCAGCACCTCGCTCCATGAAGTGGCTGGTTTATCCATCAGGTCCGGACGCCATGCTTGAACCTGTGTTGCTGCATCGAGCGGAAACGCCCATTGCCGCCCCTGCCAGTTATAGCTTGGGAAGGACTGGCCCACAGAGCCATCGGCAAGCGCCTTCAGTTCCGTTTCGCGGCCCGGCACATCAAGCGGCAGCAGACAACCTTCCTTGGTGATCTGGCCCACATGCGGATGGTCAATCACGATCATATCGAAATTGCGTGCCAGTTCCTCAACCGGAAAGGTCTCGAAATCCTGTAGCGACCGCTTTTCCCACTCGATTTCGACGCCTTTGTCCGCGAGCCATTGTGCGGCACCTGCAACCATCGGATCATAGCCGCGCGGATGGCTCCAGGTCATGCCTTTAAGCTTGATCGTGCTCATAGACCGAACTCCTCGCGAATTTCTTTGCTGTTTTCGCCAATGCGCGGTGCGGCACGTGCCACCTTTGGGCGTTGTCCGTTGATGCGCAGTGGGGAACGTGTCGTGGTGATGGAAACATCATCTTCACGCGTCACCGTCTGGAGCATGTCGAGGGTCAAAAAACCTTCGCTTGCGAGCAATTCTTCCCAGTTGAGAACGCGGGCGCACCAGATATCAGCCGGTTCCAGAATGGCGAGCCATTCATCGACAGTCTTCTCGGCAATGCGGTCAGCGATCAGGCGCTTGATGTCATCGCGTTTTGCGAAGGCGCTTTTGGGATCATCCGCAAATGGGGCGAGCGTGTCCGCTTCCAACAGTGGCGCCAGTTTCGCAATCGGCATCATGGCGATGGCCAGATAGCCGTCCGCTGCCGGATAGACGCCATAGGGCGCTGCAAGATAGGCGTGGGCGCTTCGGAAATCGGACCGTTTTGGCAGGCGACGACCATCGTTAAGGTGGGTGGTCAGCACTTCAAACTGGAAATCAACCAGCGCTTCGAGAAGGCTGGTTTCGACATGCGAGCCTTTATTGGTGATGCCGCGGCGAACCAGCGCTGCAAGAATGCCTTGTGCCGCAGCAGCCCCCGCCAGCATATCGGCAACCGCCAGACCGAATGGCACCGGTCCTTGGCCCTCATCACCATTGAGCCACATGAGGCCCGAGCGCGCCTGCGCCAGCAAATCCTGCCCGGGCCGCCCGACCCATGGCCCTTCTTCGCCATAGCCGCTGATCGATGCATAGACGAGACGCGGGTTGATTTCTTTGGCTGCCTCGTAATCAAGGCCAAGACGCTTGATGACACCGGGGCGGAAATTCTGGATCAGCACATCGGCCTGTGTGAGAAGCTTTTTCAATGCTGCCAGATCGTCAGGATTTTTGAGGTCGATCGCAAGGCTGTCCTTGCCGCGATTGATCGCATGAAAAATCGTGGAATCACCGCCGATCTCCGTGTCGCTCAGATAAAGCCTGCGCGAGAGATCGCCACCATCGGGCCGTTCAATCTTGATGACGCGCGCGCCCAGATCCATCAGACGCAACGAGCAATAAGGCCCCGACAGAAACTGGCTCATATCGACAACGACAAGCCCGCTCAGCGGCAGTTCGCTTTCCGACATCGGGAAATTCCCTCCTCATGAATTTCTTATGTGAATATAGTCTTCACATATGGATTTATGGAAGGCAAGACCGAATTTGGGCTTTGAATGCAAAAACGCCGCCCGGTTGGGCGGCGTTTTCAGTCTCGATTTGATGAATGGAATGGTGTGTTAGACCTCATTGCTGGCCAGTTCCAGCAAGGTCCAGACGTGATCAGCGAATGAGTTCCACACTTCGATCCGGTAGTGATCGGCATCCCACTTCAACAGAATGATCTGGGCATGATCGAAGATCGTGCGGGCAGCACCCGGAAAGCTCATCTGCGAAAGATCAAGCGGGGAAGCAGCATTCAACAGCCATTCGGCCTGGGGGCCGGAAATGTCGATGCCGGTTTCGCGATGACTGACTTCCGTCAGGCTGTGCGGTTCGGTTTCATAAAGCTTGGCAAAGGCCTGCGTGATGGCAGCGCCCTTGGCTTCCTCGGCCCAGATATACCATTCATCCGGTCCGATGCAGCTGACAGCAATATCATCCGTGCGCGTAAGGCCACCGATCTTGGCCGGGATTTTTGCGCCGAGCGCCTTTTCAGCCAAGGCGAGTTTTGCCGGGGCAATGCGCAGGATGAAACGGGCGGCGTCATCCGCTGCATGGATTTCCAGACGACCGGGAATGACGACCTTGCGGTTCGAATAAGGTTTTGTCTCAACAAGCATGGTTCAATACTTATCCGTTCAGTTTCTTTCCTTCGGGATCATAGAAGACCATGCCCGAAACGGTGGCTTCGTGTACGCTGCCATCCGGCATCGGCATATAAAGCGTTTCACCCATACGATCCTTGCCGCCTGATACCACAGCCATGGCGATGGAACGACCAAGCGCCTCGCTCCAATAGGACGAGGTGACATGGCCGAGCATGGTCATCGGCAGCGCCTGCTTTGGATCGGCAACAATCTGCGCACCTTCTTCCAGCACCAGCTTCGGATCGTTGGTCAACAGACCCACGAGATGCTTGCGATCCGATTTCAGCATATCTGGACGCGCCAGCGAACGCTTACCGACGAAATCCGGCTTCTGCTTGCCTACAGCCCAGCCAAGGCTGGCATCATCCGGCGTTACCGTGCCGTCAGTGTCCTGACCGACGATGATATAGCCCTTTTCAGCGCGCAGAACGTGCATGGTTTCGGTGCCGTAAGGCGTGATGTCATATTGCTGACCGGCCTCATAGAGCGCCTTCCAGAGCGACAGGCCATACCGCGCAGGCACGTTGATTTCATAACCCAGCTCGCCGGTGAAGCTCATGCGGAACAGACGCGCTGGCACGCCAAGGAATGTGCATTCCGCCACCGACATATGCGGGAAGGCTTCATCGGAAATATCCAGACCTTCAACCATTGGCTCGATGAGCTTGCGCGCATTCGGACCATTGATTGCCACCACGGCCCACTGTTCGGTGGTCGAGGTCAATGAGACTTTCAGGTCAGGCCATTCGGTCTGGAGATAGTCTTCCATCATGTTGAGAACACGCGCGGCGCCGCCGGTTGTGGTCGTCACATGGAAGCGATCCTGCGTCAGGCGACCGACAACACCGTCATCGCGGATGAAGCCGTCTTCGCCAAGCAGCAGACCATAACGGCAGCGCCCAATGCCAAGCTTCGTCCATGGGTTGGTGTACATGCGGTTCATGAATTCCGCGGCATCCGGGCCAACCACTTCGATCTTGCCAAGGGTGGAAGCGTCGAACATGCCGAGCGACTGGCGGGTCGCCTTGCATTCACGCGCCACGGCCTGATGCATGTCTTCGCCGGTTTTCGGGAAGTACCATGCGCGACGCCACAGTGAGACCGGCTCAAAAGCTGCGCCATGCTGTTCAGCCCAGCTATCGATCGGTGTCTTGCGCGTGACATCGAACAGCTTGCCGCGATTGTAACCGCAGAAAGCGCCAAAGGTCGTCGGCGTGTAAGGCGGGCGGAAGGTTGTAAGACCTACCTGCGGCGTTGGGCGCTTGAGCGCATCGGCTGCAACCGCCAGACCGTTAATGTTCGAGGTCTTGCCCTGATCGGTCGCCATGCCGTTGGTGGTATAGCGCTTGACGTGCTCGATGGAATGGAAACCCTCGCGCACGGCCAGACGAATATCCTTGGCAGTCACATCGTTCTGGAAATCGATGAAAGCTTTGGCCTTGCCCGGATCCCGATCCGTCGGCAGTTCACGACAGCTTACGCCGTCGCAGACAAAATCACCGGCGACCGCATATTCAGACGCCTTGGCTTTGTGTCCGGAATCATTGGCAGCAGCGGCACCCGCTTCCGCACCCTCGTGCAATGCAGCCTGCAGGTCGAAATTGCCATTGCCTGCACCGGCACAGCGGCTTTCCTCGGTGCGTTCGCCCGGCAGATAAATCTGGCGTGCCTCATCCCAGACGAGAGAGCCTTTCGTGTGCGAGAACAGATGCACGCTCGGATTCCAGCCGCCGGACATCAGCAGCACATCGCAAGCAATCGTGCGCGCAGCACCGACCGAGCCATTGGAAACCGGATTAGCGCGAACCGACGACACGCGATGGCGCCCGCCAGTATCCGTCACAGTCCAGCCGGTCAGTGTTTCAATGCCAAGCATTTTTGCGCGATTGACGAGGCTGTCCGCAACGTTTGAACGCACATCAATGATGGCTGGAACTTTGACGCCTGCGACCGCGAGATCGAAAGCCGCAAGCCATGCGCTGTCATGCGAGGTGACGACGACTGCCTGATTGCCGACCTTGACGCCATAGCGATTGAGATAGGTGCGTGCGCTCGATGCCAGCATCACGCCGGGGCGGTCATTGCCTGCAAAGACCAGCGGCTTTTCAATCGCGCCCTGCGCCAGCACCACCTGTTTTGCGCGCACGCGCCACATACGCTCACGCGGCGCATTGGAGGCAGGCTTGGCCTGATGATCGGTCAGGCGTTCGCAAAGGCCAACCATGTTTTGATGGTAGTAGCCAATGGCCGTCGTGCGCGGCAAAAGCGTGACATTCGGATTAGCCTTGAGCACTTCTATGGTTTCGTTCAGCCAGTCCCAGCTTGCGCGGCCATTGATGACCGGCTCCGGTTCCGACAGAAGCGAGCCGCCAAATTCAGCCTGCTCGTCGACGAGGATGACCTTCGCGCCACTCTTTGCGGCTTCAAGGGCGGCGGCCAGACCGGCAGGTCCACCACCGGCAACCAGCACATCGCAGAAAGCATAGCGGCTGGCATACGTATCCGGGTCCGGTTCGGATGGCGATTTGCCAAGACCGGCAGCGCCACGGATGAAAGGCTCATAGACCTTGTTCCAGAAGCTTTTCGGCCACATGAAGGTCTTGTAGTAAAAGCCTGCCGAGAAGAACATGTAGAACGCATCATTGATCGCGCCGACATCGTGCTTCAGCGACGGCCAGTGGTTCTGGGTTTCAGCCTTGAGGCCATCATAGAGTTCCAGCACCGTTGCGCGGGTGTTCGGCTCAAACCGGCCGGGTCCACGCGAGACGCCCATCAGCGCATTTGGCTCTTCGGAACCGGCAGAAAGAATGCCGCGCGGGCGGTGATATTTGAATGAACGACCAGCCAGATGTTCGCCATTGGCAAGCATGGCGGAAGCCAGCGTGTCGCCTTCAAAGCCGGAATAGGTCTTGCCATTGAGGGTGAACCGAACAGACTTGGCCTTGTTGACACGGCCTTTGTTATGAATGCGCATATCGGTCATTATTTTGTCTCCGCAGCCGGAGTTTCTGCCAAAGCAGGACGGGGTTCACCGGCCTTGTAGGTGGTGACAAACTTGTCGCTCACCGTGTCGCGCACCGCATTGAAGAAGCGACCGCAGCCATTGATATGCCGCCAGCGTTCATAATGGGTGCCGCGTGGATTGGAGCGCGTGAACAGGAAGTCGCGCCATTCATCATCGGTCAGTGTCGATGGGTCGGCTGGACGCGCAATATGCGCTTCGCCCGCATAGGCGAATTCCAGCTCTGGGCGTTCCATCTCGCAATAAGGGCAACGGATAAGAAGCATTAGTGTTTCCCCTATTTCCTTAGTGAGCCACGGCGGCAGCAGCCGCTTCATCGATCAGGCGACCGGTGGTGAAGCGTTCAAGCGTGAACGGTGCGTTGATCCAGTGTGGTTCGTCGCAGGCAATTGTATGCGCAAAAACATGCGCCGAACCCGGTGTCGCCTTGAAGCCGCCCGTGCCCCAGCCGCAATTCACGAAGAGGCCCGGCACCGGCGTCTTGCCGATAATCGGCGAACGATCCGGCGTGACATCAACAATACCGCCCCATTTGCGCAGCATCCGCATACGGGTGAAGATCGGGAAGACTTCGCAGATGGCCGCAAGCGTATGCTCGATCAGCGGCAGGCCGCCGCGCTGGCTGTAGGACACATATTGGTCAGTGCCGGAACCGATCACCAGCTCGCCCTTGTCGGACTGGCTGATATAGGCATGAACCGTGTTGGACATGACCACACATGGGAAGATCGGCTTGACCGGCTCGGACACCAGCGCCTGTAGCGGGAAGCTTTCAAGCGGCATACGCACGCCTGCCGTATCCATGACAATGGAAGTGCTGCCAGCAGCGGAGACCGCCACTTTCTTGGCCTTGATGAAACCGCGTGGCGTATCAACGCCGGTCACACGGCCCGATACATCGCGACGGATGGCCGTAACCGGGCAGTTCTGGATGATATCAACGCCGCGCTCAGTCGCACCACGCGCATAGCCCCATGCAACCGCATCGTGACGGGCCACGCCGCCGCGCCGCTGCAAGGTGGCACCGACGACCGGATAGCGCGCATTGGCTGAAATATCGAGCGGCGGGCAATATTCCTTCGCCTGCTCCTTGGTCAGCCATTCATTGTCGATGCCATTGAGGCGATTGGCATGGATGTGACGCTTGAAGCTCTGCACATCATGCACCGTATGCGCCAGCATCATCACGCCGCGCTGCGAGAACATGACATTGTAGTTGAGGTCCTGGCTCAAGCCTTCCCACAGCTTCATCGCATGTTCGTAAAGATGCGCGCTTTCATCATAGAGATAGTTGGAGCGGATAATCGTGGTGTTGCGCCCGGTATTGCCGCCGCCAAGCCAGCCTTTTTCGATGACCGCGACATTGGTGATGCCATGTTCCTTGGCCAGATAATAGGCGGCACCCAGACCATGCCCGCCAGCGCCGACGATGATCACGTCATATTCGGCCTTGGGTTCGGCATTCGGCCATTGCGGCTTCCAGTTCTTGTTGCCGGAAAGCGCATTTTTAATAATAGAAGCTGCAGAAAAACGGGACATAGACAACCACCAGTTTCGCGACCGCAAGCGCCCTGTCGGCACAAGCGAAGCCTTTGATGATATTTCTATTGTTTCCGTTTCAAACCCGACAGCAGGCTTGCGTCAAAAGACGCCACAAATACGACATGCCCACCATTTCGCGACATCTCGCCCACCTCATACAAGTGGGCCCGCGTCTGCAACCTGACGGCAAAGCAGTTTCAAAAATCGCCCCTGTAAAATAGGACAACATTATTGTCCTTTTCTCTTTTCTTTTATTGCGCAAAGGACTACGCATTCTTTCGTAAAATCGCGTCCAAAATAAAAGAAACGCAAGAAAGGTGATTCCGTGACTAAGGAGAATCTACTCGAAAGTGCACTTGTCCGTCTGGACGAGGCTGCAGGCCACATCAACATCGATGCGGACGTCATCGAGAAGCTGAAATATGCACGTGAGACCATGAAAGTGCGACTGATGATCCGCATGGATGATGGTTCGCGCAAATCCTTTCTTGCATGGCGCTGCCGCTACGACGACACGCGCGGACCGACGAAGGGCGGCATCCGCTATCATCCGGAATCGACCGCGGAAGAGGTTGAAACGCTGGCCTTCTGGATGACTTTCAAATGCGCCGTCATGAACCTGCCTTATGGCGGCGGAAAGGGTGCAATTCAGGTCGATCCACGTCAACTTTCAAAGGCTGAGCTGGAGCGTCTTTCGCGCGCCTATATCCAGGCTTTCTCCGGCATTATCGGGCCGGATCGCGACATTCCGGCACCGGATGTCTATACCAATTCCATGATCATGGGCTGGATGGCAGACGAATATTCCCAGATCGTCGGACAATCCTCGCCTGCCGTCATCACCGGCAAGCCGCTGGCACTTGGCGGTTCGCTTGGACGCAATGATGCCACGGCGCGCGGCGGCTTCTATCTCGTGCGCCATCTGTCGCACGATCTGGGCCTTGCTGCGCAGCTTCGCGTCACGGTTCAGGGCTTCGGCAATGCCGGTCAGTTCATCGCCAAGCTGATGGCAAGCGATGGTCACAAGATCGTTGCCGTATCGGATTCGTCCGGTGCTGTTTATTGCGCCAACGGCCTTGATCTCGATGCGCTTCTGGAAGCGAAAGCACAAAACAAGTCGGTTGTCTCGACAGCTGGCAAGAACGGCCATGAAGCCATCACTCCCGATGAGTTGCTTGCAGCCGACTGCGATGTTCTGGTGCCGAGCGCCATGGAAAACATGATCCATGCCGACAACGCAGCTTCCATCAAGGCCAAGCTTATTGTCGAGCTTGCAAATGGTCCAGTGACACCGGAAGCAGACGAAATCCTTGCAAATAACGGCGTCATCGTTCTGCCGGATATTCTCGCCAATGCAGGCGGCGTTACGGTTTCCTATTTCGAATGGGTGCAGAACCGTCAGGGCTATTACTGGACGCTTGAAGAAATCCATGAGCGCCTGAAAACCATCATGGAACGTGAAGGGCGCGCCATCTGGAACCATGCCAAGCAGCACAATGTGACGGTTCGCTCGGCAGCTTATGTCCATGCGCTGCAGCGTCTTGCACAGGCTATTGAAGCACACGGCACGCAAAACGATTTTGCTGCCTGATCCAGCCTTTTGACATTACCCCTCCTGCCAGCCTGCTGTCAGGAGGGGTGTCGAACGGCGGTTTCCTTTTCCCGTTGGCGCTATAGTTTACCTTCACAAGGAAAAACCAGCGCGATGGGATGATGAGCATGTCGTACAGAAACCTATTCAAGGGAAGTGCCATCGCACTTGCCCTCTTTGCAGGCGCAGTTCAGTTTTCCAGCCTCGCGCAGGCACAGGTGGTCGTGTCTTCCAAGATCGACACTGAGGGCGGCGTCCTTGGCAACATCATTCTGGCCATTCTGAATGCGAATGGTATCCAGACCACTGATCGTATCCAGCTCGGCGCCACGCCGGTCGTCCGCAAGGCGATCATCGCTGGCGAAATCGACATCTATCCCGAATATACGGGCAATGCCGCCTTCTTCTTCAACAAGGCTGACGATCCGCTCTGGAAAGACCCAGCCAAAGCTTATGGGACTGCAAAGCAGCTCGATTACGATGCCAACAAGATCGTCTGGCTGGCGCCCTCACCGGCAAACAACACCTGGGGCATTGCAGTGCGCAAGGATGTCGCCGACGAAAACAAGCTTACGAACCTGAGCGAATTCGGAAAGTACATTTCAGGCGGTGGAAAGGTCATTCTGGCCGCATCCTCGGAATTCGTGAACTCGGCAGCAGCCCTGCCAGCTTTCCAGACCGCCTATAGCTTCACCCTGAAACCCGACCAGCTCATCACACTTTCCGGCGGGGACACGGCTGCAACCATTGCTGCCGCTGCCAACCAGACCAGCGGCGCCAACGCGGCCATGGTCTATGGCACCGATGGGGGCATCGCGCCTTCCGGACTTGTCGTTCTCGAAGACGACAAGCATGTGCAGCCGGTTTACCAGCCCGCCCCGATCATCCGTGAGGAAGTCTTGAAGAAAAATCCGAAGATCGAGGAACTTCTGAAACCCGTCTTCGAGAAACTCGACCTGACCACCCTTCAGGAACTCAACGGTCGCGTGCAACTGGGTGGCGAACCGGCAAAGGCGGTTGCCGAGGATTTTCTTAAAGCCAACGGATTTCTCAAGTAGAGAGCGCGATAACGGATAATTGCCGGGCATGAGTGCAACACACCAGACGATCCAGGCAAATGGCACGAGGGGCTTGTTTGCATATATCGACAAGCTCGGACTGGTCATTGCGGCAATCGCCTTATCGGGATTGCTTCTGCCATTCGCAAACTTTCGGGCAAACCGCATTGTTCAAGGCGAGCCTCGTTATCTTTTGGATGCCCTGCCGGCCTCATTGGCGCTGCTGTTCGCCGCTGTCGTAGCGACAGGACTGCTGATCGGCTTTGTCCGCAGCAACAATTTGTTGCGGCTGTTCGCGGCTCTGTTCTGCCTCGCATCCGTCATGCTGGCAATCGGCCTGGCCGCGTCATATCTGTCGCCCGAAGGAAACAGATATGCGCGCGTTTCTCCGGCTTCCGGCTTTTGGCTGTTGTTTTTTGCGAGCGCACTTTATGTCGCGGATGGGCTGGTCCGGCTGCGTGCCGGTCCGTTTTTACGGGTCGGACTGCTGGTCATTGCAGGATTGCTCCTGGCCGCGCTGCTTTCCTCAGGCCTCTGGGACAGCATCTCATTCATGAAGGAATATCAAAGCCGCGCGGACAGCTTCTGGAACGAAGCGGAGCGGCATATATCGTTGGCATTGGGATCGCTTGCAGCGGCGACCGCAGTGGGTATTCCGCTGGGGCTTGTCTGCCATCGCTTGGCCGGGTTGCGGGCTTTCGTTCTTAACAGCCTCAATATCGTGCAGACCATTCCGTCAATGGCCCTGTTCGGTATTTTGATTGCGCCACTCGGCTGGGTCGCCACGCAGTTTCCCTGGGCGGGTGCTATCGGTATTCGTGGTATCGGCGCTGCACCGGCATTCGTTGCGCTTTTCCTCTATTCGCTGCTGCCTATCGTGGCGAATACCGTCGCAGGGCTGGCACAGGTGCCGGAGCCGGTAACGGACGCAGCCCGCGGCATGGGCATGACGCGCCTGCAACGCCTCTTCAAAACGGAATTTCCGCTCGCTTTTCCCGTTATTCTCACCGGCATACGTATCGTCATGGTGCAGAATATCGGCCTGACGACCATCGCGGCATTGATTGGTGGCGGCGGCTTCGGAACATTCGTCTTTCAGGGCATTGGGCAAACGGCCATGGATCTTGTTCTGCTGGGTGCCTTGCCTACCGTTCTCCTCGCCTTTGCGGCTGCTGTCATTCTCGATGCAGCGATAGAAATCACCGGGAAAGGCAGCTCCCAATGATCGAATTCGACCATATCACGAAGCGCTATAACGGACGCGCAGCGGTGGACGCGGTGAGCTTCACCATCGAACCCCACAGTATTGCTGCCATTGTCGGGACGTCAGGTTCCGGCAAGACGACCCTCCTGCGGATGGTCAATCGTCTGGTCGAGCCGACCGACGGAGAAATCCGCATCGATGGCCGCAGCATCATGGACGAACCCGGTCATGTTCTGCGGCGGCGGATCGGTTACGTCATCCAGCAGAACGGACTGTTTCCGCATCGCACTGTCGCAGAAAACATAGCGACGGTTCCCCTTCTGCTTGGATGGCAGAAACAGCGCATCGATGCTCGCGTGGATGAACTGCTTGACCTCTTCCAGCTTGAACCGGCAGACTATCGCGACCGCTACCCGCATGAACTTTCCGGCGGGCAACAGCAACGCGTCGGTGTGGCACGCGCACTCGCTGCCGGGCCGAACATCCTTCTCATGGACGAGCCATTCGGGGCACTCGATCCGGTAATCCGGGCCAAGGCGCAGGAAGATCTGAAGGCGATCCAGAAGCGGCTCGGCACGACCATAATCCTTGTCACGCACGACATGGAGGAAGCCATATCGCTGGGTGATCGTATCGCCGTCATGGATGACGGAAAATTGCTGCAATATGGTCCACCGGCAGAAATTCTTGCCCGTCCGGCAACCGATTTCGTCGAACGTCTTGTCGGTACGGGCGAACGGCCTTTCCGCCTCCTCTCTCTCATGGACCTTAAAACCGTGCTCCAGCCCGGTGATGCAAGCGGTGCAACAATGCCGGTAACAGCGTCGCAACGCGATGCCCTTGCCGAGCTTCTGTGGTCAGGGCGCAAAGCCCTTCCCGTTCTTGACCATGATGGAAGGCCACTTGGACAAGTCACGCTCGACAGGCTTCTGCATCAGGCAGAGCGTCCGGCATGAAATTGTTCCTGTCCCTTGTTCCGCGTGCGCTGCTTCTGGGCGTTCTGCTGCTATTTCTGTGGCGGCCCCATCTTTTCGAGCCGTTGTTTCGACCGCTTGTCGATGAGGGCGTCCCGGTCATTTATGATCGTGCAAATTTCGTGACACTGACTTTGCAGCATCTCGGTCTGGTCGCTCTGGCCGCACTGGCATCCACGATTGTAGCCGTCTCGATGGCAATCTTTGTTACCAGAAAGCAGGGTGCGGAGTTTCTGCCGCTCTCACGCAGCCTTGTGAATATCGGCCAGACCTTTCCTCCCGTTGCAGTGCTGGCACTTGCAGTGCCGGTCTTCGGTTTCGGAGACAAGCCGACCCTGATTGCACTCTTCCTCTATGGTCTGCTTCCGATTTTTGAAAATACGCTGACGGGACTAACGACTTTGCCGCCTCCGGTTGTCGAAGCTGCACGCGGCATGGGGATGACCAGCGCGCAACGGCTCGTGAAAGTCGAGGTTCCCCTTGCCATGCCGGTTATTCTGGCGGGTATCAGACTTTCCGTTGTGATCGGCCTTGCAACGGCTACCATCGGCTCGACTGTCGCTGCCAGAACGCTTGGTGAGGTCATCATCGCCGGGCTCATTTCCAACAATCTTGCTTTTGTTTTGCAAGGAGGGCTCGTCGTGGCCGCACTTGCAATACTCATCTTTGATGGGTTTCAGGCAATTGAACATTACCTTATGAAACGTTCCGGACGAGCCATCTGACAGCATAAGCCTCTTTGAAAGACGTCTCTGCATCCCTATATCCTTGCAAATAACCAGCCAGCGAGGAACGGGATGAATATAGGGCAGGCAGCTGCAGCATCTGGCATATCGGCGAAGATGATCCGCCATTATGAAACAATCGGACTGATTGAAGCTGCCGAGAGAACCGGTTCGGGCTATCGCGTCTACACGCAGAAAGACGTTGAGACGCTGCGCTTCATCCGCCGCAGCCGCGATCTCGGTTTTCAGGTTGAACAGATCAAGGAACTGCTGACGCTCTGGCGCGATCGCAACCGCGCATCGGCTGACGTCAAGAAAGTAGCGCTTGGCCATGTCGAGGAGCTGGAAGCCAAGATGCGTCAGTTGCAGGAAATGGCTGATACGCTGCGCTACCTCGCGAAGAACTGCCACGGGGACAACCGCCCCGATTGCCCGATCATTCACCAGCTTGCAGAAAACAGCGTGGAAAGCCGCAAACGCCCGGCTCCACGCAAAGGCGAATTGCTGCACGGTAAAATTTGAGGTCTGCAAATAAAACGCCGGGATCACTCCCGGCGCTTTTCTTTCGCATCACCAGCTCAGCCTTTCGGCAGAGTATAGGCGATCACATAATCGCCGGGCTTGGTGCCAACAGAACCATGCCCGCCGGCAACCATCAGAACGAATTGCTGATCGCCGACCGTATAGCTCATTGGCGTCGACTGCCCGCCAGCAGGAAGCCGTGCTTCCCAGAGCTGCTTGCCCGAAGTCAGGTCATAGGCGCGCAGATAATCATCCACGGCTGCACCAAGGAAGGCAACGCCGCCTGCGGTAATCATCGGTCCGCCAATGCCCGGAACGCCGACCTTCAGCGGAAGTGGAACCGGTGACATATCGCGGATCGTTCCATTCCGATGTTTGTAGGCAATCTTACCGGTTCGCAAGTCAACACCAGCGACATAACCCCATGGCGGCGTCTGGCAGGGAATGCCAAGCGGGCCCAGGAACGGCCCCATGAAGACGCCATAAGGCGCGCCGTCGTTGCGGTTCAAGCCCTGCTCGCTTCCTTTTTCATCCTGTCCTTTCGGCGGAATGTCCGCGCGTGGAACGAGGCGCGAGGTGAAGGCGAGATAGGTCGGCATACCGAACATGACTTGCCGCACCGGATCGACAGCAACGCTGCCCCAGTTGAACACACCGAAATTGCCTGGATAGACAATCGTTCCGCGCAGCGAAGGCGGGGTATATCGGCCTTCATAGAACAGCTCGTGGAACTTGATACGACAAGCGAGCTGATCGAACATCGTCACACCCCACATGTCGCTTTCGCGCAAGGGCGGCGGACTGAAAGTAAGATCGGAGATCGGCTGCGTCGGCGCAGTATGGTCCTCGGGTATCGCGCCTGTCGGAGCTGGAATTTCCCTGACTGGAATGATCGGCTCGCCAGTGCGTCGATCCAGAACATAGAGGTCGCCCTGCTTCGTCGGTCCGACCAGTGCCGGAACCCCGTTGATTTCCAGCAGGACCGGCTGGGCTGGAACGTCCATATCCCACAGATCATGGTGAACAGTCTGGCGCACCCAGCGAAGCTGTCCAGTGTTCACATCGAGAGCGACGATGGACGAGGAAAACTTCTCCACATTCTCGCTGCGGTCCATACCAAGCTGGTCGGGCACCTTGTTGCCGAGCGGAACAAATATCAGCCCAAGCTTCTCATCGACGCTTGAAACGGACCAGCTGTTGGGTGAGTTGGTCGTGTAGTGCTCCCCCTCCGGCAGCGGCGTGGTGACATCCGGATTGCCCGAATCCCAGTTCCACAGCAGTTGGCCAGTGCGGATATCGAATGCGCGAATGACGCCGGACTGTTCTTCCGTCGAATAATTATCGTTGACGGCACCGCCAACGATGATCTTGTCGCCGACGACCGCAGGGGGCGAAGTGGAGTAGTAATACCCTGCCGGATTGTATTTCATGCCGTGGCTCAGATCGAGAGTTCCACCATTGGCGAAATCCGTGCAGATTTCTCCGGTGGCCGTATCCAGTGCAATCAATCGTGCATCAGATGTCGGTAGATAGACACGCTCGGCGCATTTCGCTCCAGCTGTTGCGGTCGCATCTTTCCAGTAGCTCACACCACGGCAGGTCTGGTGCTGGCGGTCTGTATTGAAACCGACCTTGGGATCGAATTTCCACTTTTCCTTGCCGGTCGCCGCATCCAGCGCAATAGCCCAGTTATGCGGCGTGCAGAGATAAAGGGAATCGCCGATCTTGAGCGGCGTGACCTGATAGGTCGTTTCGCCCACATCCTGCGGCTGCTTCACATCGCCGGTCTGATACTGCCAGGCAACCTGAAGCTTGGAGACATTCTCCGGCGTTATCTGTGCCAGTGGCGAATAGCGCTGACCGTAAGGCGTTCGACCATATTGATGCCATTCACCATCGGGCATGTTGCCGCCAAGATCGGGCGTTGCAGCGACCTTCTCCGTCGGCAGGTCTCCGGCAATATTGTAGGTATCCTGTGTTATCGCATAGCCTGCGACCACAACTGCGATCACCGAGGCTGCGGCCAGCGGCAGACCGCTATCGCCTGCTCCGTTATTCAATGGTTTCCTGATCCAGGGCGTCAGCATCCAGAAGCCGAGCAGCACGATGATGCCGCCGCGTGCGCCAAGCTGCCACCAATCGAAGCCGACTTCATAAACGGCCCAGCCGAGCGATCCAAGAATGACAAGCGCATAGACCCATAATGCTGAAGCGCTGCGCCGGGAAAGCAAAACGGCGGTCAGCAGAAAGCCGATCGCTGCGAGTATGTAATACCAGCTACCGCCGAGTGCGGCGAGCCAGATGCCTCCCGCGCCGAGCGCAAGCCCGATCAGGAAAAGAACAATAGAAGTTAACCAGATAAGCAAGACATTACCCCCTTCTAGCACAACCGGCATCCCGTCATATGTGCAGGGAAGCCGGGCGGATTAACCGCTCACCAATTTCGAGGCATTCCAGATATGGCCAGATATGGTCAGATATAGGTTGCAAGTCTTGCAGCAATCCGTGTGCCGCACAACTCCCTGCTGCCTACATATCCACATAGGCGAGCATGGAAAAAATCTAGGGAGCGGCAGAGTAATTCTTTCGCCGGAAAGGTCGGGAGGGACTGGTTTCAGTCCAAACGGCATCCTTAATTAAGGCAGAGTGCCGAAAAGAAGCTTTGAGCCGTCAGAAGACGCGAAACGTTGCGCGAATAGGCGTATTTTCGCCCATCAATTGCGGCGAACGCATGGCAAAACTGTGTATATTTCGGCTTTCAGGAGGCTTTTCGGTGGCATCACGCAGAGCCGCGCATGATGAGGTGGCTATCGAGACGGCGAATTTCCTTCTCGACGGCTGCCCCGCTTTCCTGCGCATTGATCCGCGAGAAAAGCATATCGAGACCCAGTTGCGCGATTTGCCGATAATCCTGCGCAACCGTTGTCAGCGGCGGACAGGTGAAGCGGCTGAGAGGATGGTCGTCATGACCGGCGACACGGAGATCGCAGCCCTCCTCGCGCCCGACATGGCGCCGACGCTCGAATGCCGCGGAAATCACGCCGAAAGCCAGACGATCATTGGCACACAGAACCGTGCGCGTCGGAAACCCGCCGCGATCAAAAATCCGGCCTGCCTCCTGATAGCCCAGTTCCTCGAAATTCCAGTTCTTTGCGGCTATGGGAAGGACGATTGGTTCAACGCCAAGCCTTTCCATGGTTTCGATATAGGCCGAACGCCGTTCCAGCGCATTCTGGTTTACAGCCGGCATTTCGAGGAAACAGGGGTGTTCCCCCGTTCGATAGAGATACTCGGTGATATTCCCGATGCTCTGACGATTATCCGTGCCGACGAACGGCTGATCGTCGCTGATACGGCTGTCCAGGAAAACTGCAGGCGTCGAGTTCGACAGACTGGAAAGAAGCTTCTCATCCGTATCGAAACCGAGCGGAGCCATCAGAACACCCGCAATCTTGAGAGACATCAAGGTGCGCATCGCCCGCGCTTCGAGTTTTCTCTCACCATGAGATGACAGCACGATAGTCCAGTAGCCCTCCGCCAGACAGCGCATCTCGATCTGGCGAATGATTTCCGCGTAGAATGGATCGGATATATGCGGGACGATAACGCCGATGTTCTTCGGCTTCTTGCGATTGAGGCTGACTGCAAAAATGTTGGGCTGATAATTATAGTCTTTCAACGCCTTTTCGATACGAGCTCGCGTGGAAGGCTTTACGCTTTCAGGATTGTCGAAATATTTCGAGACCGTAGGACGAGACAATCCGCTTGCCGCCGCGAACTCTTCCATCGTCCTGATCTTCTGTTCGGTCATGCCCTGCTTTTCCCATTGGGGTATCGAAGCGATTTTTCGGCGCCACCCACTTTTCTTTTCATGCGTAAATTTATTTCCGCCCAGAAGCAACAAATTTCAACACAACAGTGATCAGTAGTCCACGCCTTCACGTGCTTGATGCAGTTCACGCCTATGTAACCTGCCCAAATTCAATCGTTATAATTTTTACACGTGAAAAATTTTATATTGACACACTGAACAAGCTCTAGCATGTCTAGGGGAGCTCAATCACGAGCTGAAGGCCCTGCCCTTCGGGAGGTTTGAAGTTGGCGACAACTGACGGACCAGCAGGAAAACCGTTGTTCATGTCCCATAGAAGGACGCCCCGGCGAGCGCCGGTCATTCGGAGGAAATCATGTTTCGCAAATCGCTCAGCCGTATTCTCTTTTCCGGTGTAGCTCTGGCAATGATGGCAGGTGCTGCATCTGCCGAAGGCATCGGCGCATCGCTTCTCACCCAGCAGCATCCGTTCTACATCGCGCTCGCAGACGCGATGAAAAAGGAAGCGCAGGCAGAGAATGTGCCGCTGGAAGTCTCCATCGCCAATCAGGACCTGAGCAAGCAGCTTGCCGATGTGGAAGATTTCATCACCAAGGGCGTTGACGTCATCATCATCTCGCCGGTTGACAGCAAGGGCGTTCGCTCGGCCATCAACAAGGCTGAAAAGGCTGGCATCAAGGTCATTACCGTCGACGTACCGGCCAACAATGTCGATGTGACCTCCTTTGTGGGCACGGACAACTTCGCAGGCGGCGAAAAGGCTGCCGAACTGATGGCAAAGTCCATCGGCGAGAAGGGCAACGTCGCTGTGATCGATTACCCGACGGTTCAGTCGGTTGTGGACCGTATTGAAGGCTTCAAGAAGGGCATTGCCAAATATCCCGACATCAAGATCGTGGCGATCCAGCCGGGCATCACCCGTCCGGAAGCTCTTTCGGCTGCCCAGAACATCCTTCAGGCCAATCCGGATATTGTCGGCATCTTCGGTTTCGGTGACGATGCTGCGCTGGCTGCTGCCTCGGCAGTAAAGTCGGCCAAGCTTGAAAACCAGGTCAAGGTGATCGGCTTCGATGGCATGGAAGAAGCCCGCAATGCCGTCAAAAACGACCCGGTCATGGTCGGCGTTATCGCCCAGTACCCGGACCAGATGGGCAAGGTTGCAGTTGAAACCGCTGCCAAAGTCATCAAGGGCGAGGAAGTTCCAGCCAAGCAGCCAATCGTTCCGGGCGTCGTCACCAAGGACGGCGAAACCAAGTAACACCGCGTGAAACAGCGACACTCCTCCCAGTCGCTGTTTCCTATCTGCGTGCGGCGGCCCGGCGAACACCACGCGCCTTGCCGCCGCCGCAACCCTTTTGAATTGCAGACTTCGCTCGGGATCGATCTTAAAATCCATTGCGAAACTGAATAACGGAGAGTGGAGGCCCCCAAAGTGACAGATACCGAGACAGCCACCAAATCCGAACGAAACGCCCTGCCGGATACGGTGCTTGAAATTCGCGATGTGGCGAAATCCTTCGGCCCGGTCATCGCGCTCAAGCGCATGAACCTGACCGTGCGTCGCGGCCGCGTGCATACGCTTCTTGGCGAAAACGGCGCCGGAAAATCCACCCTAATGAAGATTCTGGCTGGCGTTTTCAAGCCAACCTCCGGCACCATTTTGCTCAAGGGCGCGACCTATACGCCGAAAGACCCGCGCGATGCCCGTGCAAATGGCATCGCCATCGTCTTTCAGGAATTGAGCCTGTCGCGCAATCTCAGCGTGGCCGAGAACATCTTCGCCAATCATGAGCCAAGCCGCTTCGGTTTTGTGCGGGAGCGCGAACTGAACGCCGCTGCCGACAAGCTCATCGATGAGCTTGGTCTGCCTGTCGATGCACGCGCAAAGGTTGGCGACCTGTCGATTGCCCAGCGCCAGCTCGTCGAAATCGCCAAGGGCCTGAGCCAGCCTGCTGACGTCGTCATTCTGGATGAGCCGACCTCATCGCTCTCCGACAGCGAAGCGGAAATCCTGTTTTCGATTATCGAGCGCCTGAAAGCCAGGGGCACAGCCGTTATTTATATTTCGCATCGCATGGAAGAAATCATGCGGCTTTCCGACGACATTACGGTCGTTCGCGATGGCGAATATGTAACGACCACGGAAAAGAGCGAGACCACAATCGAGCGGCTGATCGCCCTGATGGTCGGCCGTGAGATGAACGACATCTATCCGCCGCGCGAAGCGCCGAGACCATCGGCAAGCGTGCCGCCCATACTTGAAACGAAGAACCTCTCGGTTGCGGGCAAATTCAACGATGTTTCCATCGACGTGAAACCCGGCGAAGTTCTGGGGCTTTTCGGGTTGGTCGGTTCTGGCCGTTCGGACGTGATGAAGGCATTGTTCGGTATGCTGCGGCCCACGGGTGAAATCAGGCTCGACGGAGAGGTCATCACCCTCTCCTCACCGACCGATGCTATTCGCAACGGCATTGCTTTCGTGACCGAGAACCGCAAGGAAGAAGGTCTCGTTCTGCCACACAGCGTTGAGCGCAATATCAACATGGTGGCGCTCGGCCAGCTTGCAGGGCCTTTCGGCCTCATGCGCTCGAAAGCGGAGCGCTCCGCCGCCAAGGCGGAAGTGCTGCGTCTGGCCATCAAGACCGCATCCATCGACACGGTTGCCGGGTCACTCAGCGGCGGCAACCAGCAGAAGATCGTGCTGGCAAAGTGGCTGCAGACAAAGCCGCGCATCCTCATTCTCGATGAGCCGACACGCGGCGTCGATGTCGGCGCGAAATTCGAAATCTATCGCATCATCCGTGAACTTGCCGCCAATGGCGCGGCGATCCTGATGGTTTCCTCCGAACTGCCGGAAGTGCTGGGCCTGAGCGACCGCGTGGCCGTCATGCATAACAAGCATGTCGCCGCCATTGTCGATGCCGATGGCCTCACGCCAGAAACCGTCATGAGCTACGCAGCAGGAATGCACCTATGAGCAACGCACAAAATATTCAGAAGAAAGCCGTGGACGCGGAAGTCCGCCGTTCGCTTTTCAGCTCCCCGCTGGTTCGCCAGTATGGCGGTATCATCATCTCGCTGGCCGTGCTCTGCGTGGTCTTTGCGGTGCTGAACCCGCGCTTTCTCGCCTTCAACAACTTCATGAACATCATGCAGCAGGTGGCGGTGATTGCCGTTGCCGCCTATGGCATGACCTATGTGATCCTGCTTGGTGAAATCGACCTGTCCATCGGTTCGATCATCGCAGTTTCCGGCATGGTGGCAGCGCAAGCCTTCGCCATGGGCTTCGGCTTCGTGCCGACCGTCGTTTTCACCCTTGCGGCGGGCGCCATCATGGGCGGGCTGAACGGTGTGCTTTCGGCAAAGCTGATGCTGCCATCCTTCATCGTGACCGTTGCGACAATGGGCATCTATCGCGGCATGGTCAGTCTGCCGACCAATGGCGCGCCTGAAATCATCGAAAACGATACCTGGCTTGCCATCGGCTCGGAAAACTGGCTCGGCCTGCCGATCATCATCTGGATCGTCGGCATCCTGTTCATCTTCAATTATATCCTGCTGTCGAAGACCGTTTTCGGCCGCCGCATCTATCTGTCGGGCGGCAACAAGGAAGCAGCGATCTATTCGGGCATCCGCGTCGACCGCATCAAGATCATCGTCTTCATGCTCTCCGGCGTCATGGCAGCCATCAGCGGCATTCTCCTCTCCTCGCGCCTGTCCTCAGCACAGACCAATGCAGGCATGGGCTATGAACTCGACGCCATTGCGGCGGTCGTGCTTGGGGGCACCTCGCTTGCCGGCGGCGTCGGCACCATGGTCGGCACCATTCTGGGCGCGCTCATCATCGGTGTCATCAACAACGGCATGAACATGCTGTCGGTGCCCTATTTCTATCAGCTCATCGTCAAGGGCGTGGTCATTCTGGTTGCCGTCTGGCTGGACGTGCGCTCGAAATCCATGCGTACGTAATCGCGGTGCACCTTATGAAAAAGATCATCACCATCGGCGAGATCGTCGTCGAAATCATGGCCGTGGAAACCGGCAACGGTTTCAAGACCGCCATCCCATTGATCGGGCCGTTCGCCTCCGGCGCGCCCGCAATCTTCATCGATCAGGCCGCCAAGATGGGCCAGTCTTGCGGCATGGTCAGCGCGGTCGGCAATGATGACTTCGGCGCGCTCAATATCGAGCGCTTGCAGAAGGACGGCGTGGATATTTCGGCCATCGGCGTACATCCGACAGCCGCCACCGGCAGCGCTTTCGTGCGTTATCGCCCGGATGGCAATCGCGATTTCATCTTCAACATCAAGCACAGCGCATGCAGCGCCATCGGCCTGACGCCGGAAGCTGAAATGCTGATCGAGACCGCCGATCACCTGCATATCATGGGCTCCGCCCTGTTCTCCGAAGGCATTGTTTCTGCAATCCACGAGGCGACGATCCGTATCAAGGCGAAGGGTGGCACCGTGTCCTTCGACCCGAATATCCGCAAGGAAATGCTGGAATTGCCGGGCATGCGCCAGGCACTGGCCCATGCGCTGGAAAACACCGACCTGTTCATGCCGAGCGGCCCGGAAATTTTCCTCTTCACCAAGGCGACCGAGGAAAAGGCAGCCGTGGAAGAACTGCTGGCGCGGGGCGTGAAGGCCGTCGTGGTCAAGCGCGGCGCGGAAGGCGCAAGCTATTTCGATCAGTCCGGCGAAGTTTTCGCGCCTGCTTTCAAGGTCGATGAGATCGACCCGACCGGAGCGGGCGATAGTTTTGGCGCGGCATTCGTCACCTGCTGGCTGCGCGACATGGCACCGAAAGAAGCCCTCGTCATCGCCAACGCCACCGGCGCACGCGCCGTCGGCGTCAAGGGACCGATGGAAGGCACCTCGACCATGGCCGAAATTGAAGCCTTCCTGCAGAAAAACGGAGTTCCAGCATGAGCAGCACGAATGTTCTGAGCGCACTTCCCGCCCGTTATGCAAGCGGCGTTCGCGGCGGCATCACGTCGATCTGCTCTGCGCATCCGCTGGTGATCGAGGCCGCGCTTCTTGAAGGCATCGCGACCAGCACGGACGTGCTGATTGAGGCCACCTGCAATCAGGTCAATCAGGACGGCGGCTATACAGGCATGACGCCTGCCGACTTCCGCCGCTTTGTGGAAGACATCGCCGCCCGTGTCGGCTTCGACACCAAGCGGCTTATTCTGGGCGGCGACCATCTCGGCCCCAACCCGTGGAAGCATCTGCCCGCCGAAGAAGCCCTTGCGAAGTCGGATGTGATGATCGACGCCTTCGTGCGCGCTGGCTTCACCAAAATCCATCTCGATACCTCGATGGGCTGTGCTGGCGAGCCGGTCGCACTGCCCGATGCCGTGACCGCCGAGCGCGCAGCGCGCCTGGCCAAGGTTTCGGAAGCAGCAGCCCACGAAGCCGGATACGACCTGCCGGTCTATATCATCGGCACGGAAGTCCCTATCCCCGGCGGAGCGATGGAAGAAATCGAAGAGCTGGAGCTGACCAAGCCGGGCGCGGCAGTTGAAACCGTCGCCATTCACCGCAAGGCTTTCGCAGCACTCGGACTGGAAGACGCATTCGCCCGCGCCATCGGCGTCGTGGTGCAGCCGGGCGTCGAGTTCGGCAACGAAAATGTCGTCTTCTACAACAGTGAAAAGGCGACGGCGTTAAGCGGTGTTCTCAGCGAAATGGCGCAATTCGTCTTTGAAGCCCACTCCACCGACTATCAGCCGGTGGAAGCGCTTTCCGATCTGGTTGATGACGGTTTCACCGTTCTGAAAGTCGGCCCCGGCCTGACTTTTGCACTGCGCGAGGCGCTTTACGGTCTCGACCAGATTGCAGCTTTCCTCGACAAACTGCCGGAAGAAGAAACCCTGCGCGGTAAGATGGAAGCGCTACTTCTCGCAGAGCCGAAGAACTGGGAAAAATACTATCACGGTGATGCGGAAGAACTGCGCCTGCAACGCCATTTCTCCTATAGCGACCGCATTCGCTATTACTGGCCGCATCCGGTCGCAACTGCTGCCGTCGATGCGCTTTTGAACCGTCTGGAAGGGCGCAAGATACCGGAAACGCTGATCAGTCAGTATCTGGGCACGCTTTATCCAGCAGTCGCCTCGGGTGAGATTGAAGCGACGCCCCACGCCTTGATGGTGGAGGCCGTCCGCAATGTGGTCCGGACATACGGCAAGGCTGTCGGAACTCATTAGAGCGGTTCCGGTTGAAACGGAACCGCTCTATGTCTTTGTTTGTACGCATTATCCTACGCAAAACCGCTTCGCACTTTTGCTGGAAATGCTCTGAAACAAAAAGGCGCGGTCAACACCGCGCCTTTCTTTTGCTCAGGCCTCTATCGGGCTTTTAAAAGCCTTGAGCCGCAAGGCATTGCTCAGCACGAAGATGCTGGAGAAAGCCATGGCGCCTGCCGCCAGAACCGGTGACAACAACGTGCCAGTGAACGGATAGAGGACACCCGCCGCGACAGGGATCAGCGCGACGTTATAGGCAAAGGCCCAGAACAGGTTTTCGCTGATATTACGGATCGTCGCCTTCGATATGGCAATGGCATTGACCACGCCGCGAAGATCGCCCGACATCAACACCACATCTGCGCTTTCGATCGCAATATCCGTGCCGGTGCCAATCGCAATACCGACATCGGCAGCAGCCAGTGCAGGCGCATCGTTGATACCGTCACCGACAAAGGCAATCCGCTTGCCACCTGCCGAAAGCCGCTTCAACGCTTCAACCTTGCCGTCCGGCAGCACTTCTGCAACGACTTCATCGATGCCGAGACGTTTTGCGATGGCTTCCGCCGTGCGGCGGTTATCGCCGGTGATCATGGCGACCTTCAGCCCCTGCTCGTGCAGGGCAGCAATCGCCGCTGGCGTGGTTTCCTTCATCGGGTCGGCAACAGTCAGGATTGCTGCCAGCTTACCATCGACAGCTGCATAGAGCGGAGACTGCCCCTCATCGCCGAGACGCTTCGCATCATTGGCAAAGACAGCAACGTCATGACCAAGCTTTGCCATGTAACGATCAGCGCCGATGGCAATCTCATGGCCGGACACATGAGCCTTCAGTCCAAATCCAGGAACGGCTTCGAAAGCCGATACATCCGCAAGCTTCAATCCCTTCTCTTTCGCTGCTTCCACAATCGCGTCGGCAATCGGGTGTTCGGAACGTGCCTCCACAGCCGCGACAAGCGCCAGAAGTTCGTCCTTCTCAAAGCCTTCGACGGTCGCGAAATGAGCCAAAGCGGGCTTTCCCTGTGTCAGTGTCCCCGTTTTGTCCACGGCAATAACGGAAGCATCGCGCAAGGTCTGCAATGCGTCACCGCGGCGAAACAGGACGCCGAACTCGGCTGCGCGGCCAGTGCCAACCATAATGGACGTTGGTGTGGCCAAGCCCATGGCACACGGGCAGGCGATGATGAGAACCGCAATGGCGTTCACCAGCGCGTAACCCAGCATGCCCGTGCCACCGATCACAAGCCACAATGCAAAGGTCAAAGCGGCAGCCGCCATCACAGCGGGTACGAACCAGCCGGTCACCTTGTCGACCTTTGCCTGAATTGGCAGCTTGTCAGCCTGAGCGTCCTCAACCATGCGGATGATCTGCGAGATCACCATATCGCGGCCAACCTTGGTGGCACGGAAGGTGAAGACACCGGTTTTGTTGATCGTACCGCCAACCACTTCCGCGCCTTTTTCCTTGGCAACAGGCACAGGCTCGCCGGTAATCATCGATTCATCCACATAGGACGAACCTTCGATCACCTCGCCGTCGACCGGCACTTTCTCGCCGGGGCGGACTTGCACGACGTCACCAGCGCGAACATCTTCCAGCGGCACATCGATCGTCTCGCCATTACGCACCACACGCGCCGATTTCGCCTGCAGGCCAACCAGCCGGCTGATAGCCGCACTGGTGCGTCCCTTGGCACGCGCCTCCAGATAACGCCCGATCAGGATCAATGTGACGATGACGGCGGCGGCCTCGAAATAAACATTCACCGTGCCTTCCGGCAGCACACCGGGAAGGAAAGTCGCGACCACCGAATAGCCCCATGCCGCGAGCGTGCCAACCACGACGAGCGAATTCATGTCAGGCGTGCCGCGCAACAGCGCCGGAATGCCTTTCTTGAAAAAGCGCAATCCCGGACCGAACAGAACCAGCGTGGTGAGCACAAGCTGCAGATACCAGCTGTTCTGCATACCGATCCTGTCCATGACGAACATATGAACCGCCGGGATCAGATGCGAACCCATTTCCATAACGAAAACAGGCAAGGTCAAAACGGCAGAGAGAATGACGCTTTTCTTCAGTTCTGCCGCTTCAGCATCCCGCTTCTCGGACTGCGTTTCCTGCTTGACGTCGCTCTGCGCGTCATCCAGCGAACGCGCCTCATAACCTGCCTGTTCAACCGCCTTGATGAGTTCGGATGACTGTACCGGCCCGGCCAGTTCCACATGGGCACGTTCAGTTGCGAGATTAACACTGGCGCGTGTTACGCCCGGCACAGCATTCAGCGCCTTCTCAACCTTGCTGACGCAGGAAGCGCAAGTCATGCCTTCAATAGCGAGATCGATGCTCCCTGCCGGGACATCATAACCCGCCTTGCGAATGGCATCGATCACCGACGGCAAATCCGGTTCGCCCTTGAAAGTCACGTCGGCGCGTTCCGTTGCAAGATTGACGGAAACCTTGTCGACGCCCGGAACTTTGGACACGGCTTTTTCAA
Organism: Brucella lupini; assembly: GCF_002252535.1. Taxonomy (NCBI): domain Bacteria; kingdom Pseudomonadati; phylum Pseudomonadota; class Alphaproteobacteria; order Hyphomicrobiales; family Brucellaceae; genus Brucella; species Brucella lupini. The sequence continues at coordinate 68,018 of NZ_NNRN01000047.1, read as the reverse complement.
CGGATGACACGCAAGACGCGCAACTCATCCCTTCGACGGGTACTGGAAAACTGATGGTTTCGTGATTAACAGGCCTGTTCATGGCAATCCCTTTCATCGCCCGGAAAGGGCATAATTCGAGAGTTGCTCCTTAGATAGGCCTTCCCACCGTTGGAAGGTCAAGCCCTTTTTAAGGCGAGGTTCGATTTGGACTTTTCGTTTGGTGTTATGGCTTTTCGAGCGCCGCTCAATAACAAGTGGGCGATGCCCTAAATCGGTAATCTGTTGTGTGCTGCAGGCATTTCCAGACCGACATTGCTGCGATTCTGGATAAAGGAATGCACGTCTCCGGCAGGCATTGGCCGCCCGGTCAGAAAACCCTGCACTTCGCCAAAACGCTCGGTCTTCAAACGTTCCAACTGTTGTGCGGTTTCCACGCCCTCGGCCGTCGTGACAATATTGAAGCCAGCACCGAGCGTTGCCACAGCCTGAATGATGGCCAGATCGCGCGTATCGACTTCGATCCCTGAAACGAAACTGCGATCAATCTTGATCTTATCAAATGGGAATGATCGCAAATAGCTCAAAGAGGAATAGCCGGTCCCGAAATCATCCATCGCGATACGAACACCCAATCGGCGAAGTTCGAACAGCAACTCGATATTGTTCTTGCTGTTCGACAGGAAGACCGACTCCGTGATTTCAAGCTCAAGCCGGTCGGGTGAAAGACGCGCTGCTTCCAACGCATCCGTGACGGAATGCAAGAGCGTGGTCTGACTGAACTGGACCGGTGAAAGATTGACCGAGACTTTTATGTCCTCCGGCCAGAGCACAGCTTCCCGACATGCAGTCCTTAAAACCCAGTCGCCGATCGGTCCGATGAGCCCGGTTTCTTCTGCCAGTGGAATGAATTCCGCCGGTGAAACCATACCGCGATCAGGATGACGCCAGCGGATCAGCGCTTCAAAGCCGGAAATCTTGCCGCTCTCAAGATTGAAAATCGGTTGATAATGCAGTTCAAACTGTTCATCCAGCAGAGCCTGACGAAGTTCGCCGGTCATGACATAACGCTTCTCCGCCGCCAGGCGCAGGGAGTGCTGATAGAACCGGAATGTACGGCGTCCACCTGATTTTGAAGCATAAAGCGCGAGATCGGCATTGCGCATCAGCACGTCGGGATTGTCTCCATGCAATGGCGCCTGGGCGATGCCCATGCTGCAGGCGACGAATTCTGAATTGCGCACCAGTTCGAACGGATCCTGAAAAGCAGAAAGGATACGGTCAGCGAACATTGCAATTTGTGCCAGTGTCCCGCTCCGGTAGACAATGGCAAATTCGTCGCCTCCCAGCCGGGCAATGAATTCATCCGAAGTCGTGATCTGCTTCAGTCGACGCGCCACTTCCTGCAAAAGCTGATCGCCAGCCTGATGCCCGATATTGTCGTTGATGTTCTTGAAATGATCGATATCAAGGTAGAACAAGGCAAAAGGCTCGGAATCCCCGCCCTTTTTCAACAAACTCTCTACATGGTGAGCAAAATAGGCGCGGTTCGGCAAGCCTGTCAGACTGTCATGCATGGCAATATGTGCCATGCGTTCCTCAATCTCACGCCTTTCGGTTATATCCTCAACGAGCCCGATCAAATAGCGAGGCTCGTTGCCCTCGACCGGTGGGATCGAACATTTTATGATCCGCATCGTTCGTGACGTTCCGTCCTTGCGCTCGATCTTGCGTTCGACGTTCAACACGCCCCGACGCCGCATCGCCGTGCGATCTTGCTGGATGATGACGGTTGCCTCGCGTTCAGGGAAAAGATCGAGGTCGGTCGAACCGATGGCTTCCTCTACCGGCTGTCCGCTCGCCGCCGATGCGGCCTGATTGTAGAGCACATACCGACCGTCATCGTGCATATCCTTGACGAAGACACCAAGCGGCAGATTGTTGACGAGGCTGTCCAGCAAGGTTTGGGCGTGGTTTGCCTGACGATTGGCTTCTGCCAACTCTGTCCTGTCCTGAACAATGGCGAGAATCGCTTCCTTGCCGTCAAACAGCACCTGACGTCCGTAAGTCAGAACGTCAATGATTTCACCATTCGCGCGCAGATGCTGCCAGCGCTCCGGTCGTTCAAGGTCGCTGCGATCACGAATGGCAGCCAGCATTCGATCCCGTTCTGTCTGGGGTCGAATATCGAGCACTGTCATGCCCGGAATTTCATCAGCAGTGTATCCATAGAGCCGATAGGCAGCGTCATTCATCACGATGAAATGCAGCGTCTCCGGGTCATAAACCCACATCGGTGTCGGATGGGTTGTGAAAAGGATGCGGAAGTCCTGCTCGGACGTGCGCGCCATCGTGCCTTCCGTCGAAGCTGAAGCGCCCCTCCGCTTCCTCATCGTAAATCCCTCATCCAACTGATCCTACTGGATAATCTCGATCCACCCTACAAGTGGACCGTCAAGTTTCATGGCACCATGAGTAACACGCGGAAGATGCACCCCGAACATAGATTAAAGCCGAGAATTTTAATAAACCATATACAAATTGAGGGTCGATTTAAGGATTTTCTTTAAAACTGCATTTTTCCATCGCTTGACCGGCTTCAACTTCCAGCCTATGCCTAAAGACGCAAAATTCGTTGGGGTGCCTTCGAAGCAATATCAGGAAAAGTGCCAAGCGGTTTTCCGTCCGATGTTGCGACACAAAAGGCTGAGAGACGCTGATCGCGTTAACCCATTGAACCTGATCCGGGTAATACCTGCGTAGGGAACGGAGTTTGACGCGTCGCAGCCGAGGGTTTCCCTCATCGGAGTTCAAGCTCCAAACAGGTTCATGACGTCTCATTTTTCCGTTCGGAATGAGAGACGTGATGATGGACCAAAAAAACAGTTTCTCCCGAACCACATCAAACGGCAGTGCGGCATTCGTGCCCATATGCGTGACTATTGCCGGTTCCGATAGTGGTGGCGGAGCTGGCATTCAGGCCGACCTCAAGACATTCTCGGCGCTCGGCGTCTATGGTGCGAGCGTCATTGCCGCTGTCACCGTGCAGAACACCTGCACGGTGAGCGCGGTGCACGACATCCCGCCCGCCATCGTCGCAGGGCAGATCGATGCCGTCTTCAGCGATCTCGATGTAGCGGCGGTGAAGATCGGCATGGTTTCCGTGCCCGAAACCATCGAGGCCATTGCGCGGGGCCTTGCGCATTTCTCCGGCCCTGTCGTACTCGACCCGGTGATGGTTGCAAAATCCGGCGACCGGCTTTTGAGCGAAAACGCCATTGCGCTTTTGCGCCAGAAACTGGTTCCGCTGGCCACGCTGCTGACGCCCAACCGGCCTGAAGCGGCCTGCCTGCTCGACAGCGATCTGGCTCGCGACGATGTAGACGCCGAAGAACAGGGGCGTGCCTTGCTCGAACTCGGCGCGAAAGCTGTTTTGATGAAGGGCGGCCATGCGGAAGGCGAAATCTGCGTCGACCTGCTGGTTCGCCGCGATCAGCCCACGTTGCGTGTCGAGGCGACGCGTATCCGGACCGGTAACACTCATGGCACGGGCTGCACGCTCTCCTCAGCCATTGCTGCAGAGCTTGCCAAGAACCTGCCGCTCGAAAAAGCAGTCATTGCAGCCCATGCCTATCTGCAAGGGGCAATCCGCGCCGCCGATGCGTTGAAGATCGGACAAGGCCATGGGCCTGTTCATCACTTCCATAATCTCTGGAAAGTTCCCTCAGAGGAGGCCGTGTGATGCGCGTCACCATCATCGGAGCAGGTGTCGCCGGTCTAGTGTGCGCGGCAGAATTTCACGATCAGGGACATGCCGTCACTGTCATTGCCAAAAGCACTGAGATCGGTTCCGACAGCTGCTCATGGTTTGCAGGCGGAATGCTGGCACCATGGTGCGAAGGCGAGAGCGCGGAAGAGCCGGTCGTTCGTTTGGGACAGGAAGCGATCGGCTGGTGGGAGCGGCACGTTTCGACAGTCCATCGCAAGGGTACGCTTGTACTCTCGCACACGCGCGATGCGACCGAACTGCGCCGCTTCGCCCGCCGGACGGAAGCATTTGACACCATTGATCAAGACCAGATCGATACGCTGGAACCAGACCTTGCCGGCCGTTTTCGGCAGGGACTTTTCTTTGCGGCAGAAGGCCATCTCAACCCGCGCCAGACACTGATCGAGCTCGCCGAAAAACTGCAGAAGAAAGGCGTGGTCTTTCATCTGGGGCAAGATGCGAAAGACGTCAAAGTCGAGGCCGACATTACCGTCGATGCACGCGGTCTTGCAGCGCGTGATCAGTTGCAGGACCTGCGTGGCGTCAAGGGTGAAATGCTGGTTGTCCGCTCGCGCGATATCAATCTCAAGCGACCCATACGCCTCCTGCATCCGCGGATTCCGCTCTACATCGTGCCACGCGGCGACGGCGTGCACATGATCGGCGCGACGATGATCGAAAGCGATGAGCGGGGCGGCATCAGCGTGCGCTCGACGCTGGAACTCTTGAGCGCCGCTTATGCCTTGCATCCGGCCTTCGGCGAGGCGGAAATCCTCGAAACCGGCGTCGATGCGCGCCCGGCCTTTCCCGACAATCTGCCCCGCGTAAGACGGCGGGGCAAAACCGTCTATGTCAACGGGCTTTACCGCCACGGCTTCCTGCTTTCGCCGGCGATAGCGCGCATGGCGGTTGCGAGCGCGACCATGCCGGAGGATGCGCCGGAACCTATGCCAGAATTTGTGGAGGACTATGCATGACGATCGTGCTGAACGGTGAGGTCATCACCACGGCAGCCGCCAATCTGGCGGCGCTGCTCGCCGAAATCGAACTGGATGAAGCGGTTGTTGCAACCGCGCTGAACGGCGAATTCGTGGCCAGCGACGAGCGCGCAGCCGCGACTCTGTCGGCTGGCGACCGCATCGAAGTTCTGGCCCCGATGCAGGGAGGCTGAGATGCTGGAATTCTACGGACAAAAATTTGAAAGCCGCCTGCTGCTCGGCACGGCGCAATATCCATCGCCGGCCATATTAGCCGATGCGGTGCGCGCTTCGCAAAGCGATATCGTCACCGTCTCGCTGCGGCGCGAAAGTGGCGAGGCCCGCGCCGGACAGGATTTCTGGGCGCTGATCCGGGAGCTGGGCGTGGCCGTTCTGCCCAACACGGCAGGCTGCCACACACCGCGCGAAGCGGTGACCACGGCAAAAATGGCGCGCGAAATCTTCGGCACCAACTGGATCAAGCTGGAGGTGATCGGTGATACCGACACATTGCAGCCAGACCCGTTCGGACTGGTCGAGGCAGCGCGTGCACTCTGCGACGACGGCTTCGAGGTCTTTCCCTATATGAATGACGATCTGGTCGTCGCGGAAAGGCTCATTGAAGCCGGTTGCAAGGTGCTGATGCCCTGGGGCGCGCCCATCGGCTCAGGCCGTGGCCTCAACAACCCTTATGCGCTGAAAACTATGCGGGCGCATTTCCCCGATATTCCATTGGTCGTCGATGCAGGCATCGGGGTGCCGTCCCATGCGGCGGCGGCGATGGAGTTGGGCTATGACGCCGTACTCATCAACACCGCCGTCGCCAAGGCTGGTGATCCCGTCGCCATGGCACGCGGTTTCGCGCTTGGAGTCGAGGCCGGGCGGCTTGCCTTTGAAGCCGACGCCATCGAGGCGCGTGACATGGCCGCGCCATCCACCCCTCTTCTCGGAAAGGCATTTTTGTGATGGCCCTCGATCCGTTCTACCCGATCTTCGACAGCGCAAAATGGCTGGAGCGCATGGTGCCGCTCGGCGTCAAGCTGGTGCAACTGCGCGTCAAGGATAAGAGCGAGCCGGAGCTGCGCAGTGAAATCCGTGCCGCACGGGAAATCTGCCTTGCACATGGCTGCCAATTGATCGTCAACGACTATTGGAAGCTCGCGCTGGAGGAAGGCTGCGACTTCATCCATCTCGGGCAGGAAGACCTCGACGATGCCGATCTCAGTGCCATTCGCGACGGTGGCTTGAAACTGGGTGTTTCAAGCCATGACGAGGCCGAACTGGACCGTGCCTTGTCGGTGAAGCCTGACTATATCGCACTCGGCCCCATCTATCCGACCATTTTGAAAAAGATGAAGTGGCACGAGCAGGGCCTGCCGCGCCTTGGACAATGGAAAGCGCGCATCGGCGACATTCCGCTGGTGGGCATCGGTGGCATGAGCGTTGAACGCGCGCCCGGTGTTTTCGAAGCAGGCGCCGATATCGTTTCCGTCGTCACCGACATCACCCTCAATGCCGACCCCGAAAGCCGCCTGCGCCAATGGATCGAAACCACGCGCGCTTATGCAGGCCATGCTCTGGAGCAGACCACATGAAAAAGACCGCCTTCGCCGCCCTGTTCGGCCTCGCCCTCACGGCTGCCACTTCGGCTCACGCTGACGACAAGCTGAAGCTCATTCTCGACTGGTATGTGAACCCCGATCACGGCCCCATCATCGTCGCCGACAAGCTTGGCTACTTCAAGGATGCCGGGTTGGATGTGGACATCGTCGCACCTGCTGACGCCTCGACGCCCACCAAGATGGTGGCGGCAGGACAGGCGGATCTCGCCATTTCCTATCAGCAGCAGGTGCATCTTCAGGTGCATGAAGGCCTGCCGCTTATCCGCGTCGGCACGTTGATCGACTCGCCGCTCAACTGCCTGATGACCAGAGACGATGGATCGGTGAATTCCATCGCCGATCTCAAGGGCAAGAAGATCGGCTATTCGGTCGCCGGAACCGAGGAAACATTGCTCGGCACCATTCTCGGCCAGCACGGCGTCAAACTCTCGGATGTCGAGCTCATCAATGTGAATTTCTCGCTCGCGCCATCGCTGATGTCGAAGCAGGTCGATGCGGTAATGGGTGCCTATCGCAATGTCGAACTGAACCAGATGGCTGTCGAAGGCGTGCCCGGAAAATGCTTCTTCGTCGAGGAAGAAGGCGTGCCGGTTTATGACGAGCTCGTCTATGTCGCAGCTTCCGACAAATTGGACGCGGCGGAAAAGGACAAGATCGCACGCTTCCTCTCGGCTACCGAGAAGGCCGCGCAGTATATCGTCAATCACCCGGAGAAGAGCTACGACGTCTTCGCATCCTATAGTTCCGAACTCAAGGACGAGCTGAACCAGCGCGCCTGGAAAGACACGGTCGCCCGTTTCTCCCGCTCGCCTGCAAGTCTCGATTACGGACGCTGGAGCCGCTACGAAACCTATCTCAAGGAAAACGGTCTCGTGCCTTCGGTCCTTCCGGTCGAAAAATTCGCCATCGACGTCAACGCGGAAGGGAGCAAGTCATGAGCCAGCCGCAACCGCATTATTCATCCGAACTGTTCACGCGCCTGCGCGCCGCGACGCTTGATGACTGGAAGCCCTACATCGATCATGAATTCGTGCGCGGATTGGGTGACGGCACGTTACCCAAGGCGGCCTTCCTGCATTATCTCCGTCAGGATTATGTCTATCTGCACCACTATGCCCGCGCCTTTGCGCTCGGCGTCGTCAAGGCCAACACACTGCAGGAAACACGGCTCTGCGCCCAAATCATGCATGGTCTGGCCGTCACGGAACTGCCGCTCCATGTCGGCATTTGTGCCCGCGAAGGGATCAGCGAGGACGAGCTTTACGCCACGCGGGAGGAGCCGGAAAACCTCGCTTATACGCGCTATGTGCTCGACTGCGGACAGGCGGGCGATTTCCTCGACCTGCTGACGGCGCTCGTGCCCTGCGCACACGGCTACGGCGAGATCGGCCTCAACCTTGCCGTGACCGCCCTGCCCGGTACGCCTTATCAAGAATGGATCGACACCTATGCGGGGCCTGACTATCAGGACATGTGCCACACGGTCGGCAAGCTGTTCGATCAAGCCGCAAAGGACCGCATCGGCGACGACTTTGAGAAAAGCCCGCGCTGGCCAAGGCTCTGCCAGATTTTCGCGACGGCAAGCAGGCTCGAAGCCGATTTCTGGTCTATGGGCTTGAAGGCCGGATAGTGAACGAAGCACTCCCGAACCGAAGTCGAAAAAAGCGTGCTGCCGACGGTTTACTGTCGGCAGCCATAGCGCTTGCCATCTGGCAGGCGGTGGTGAGCATCGGCCAGATGCCGCGCTTCATCCTGCCCGGCCCGCTGGATGTGGTGCGGTCACTGATCGGCAATGCCGGGCTGATTGCCGAAAACGCTGCCGCCACTATCGGCGAAGTTCTGGGCGGTCTGGCGCTCGGCTGCGCGGTTGGGATCGCAACCGCCATTTGCCTGATGATGTCACCGCTAGCACAGCGGCTCGTCATGCCCGCCATGGTGTTCAGTCAGGCGATCCCAATCTTCGCGCTCGCCCCCATTTTGACTTTGTGGCTTGGCTACGGTCCCGCATCGAAGATTGCAGTCACAGTGCTGATGATCTTCTTTCCCGTCGTTTCGACATTCTTCGACGGCATGCGGCGGACCGACAGCAGCCTTATCGACGCAGCGGAAATTCTCGGTGCCGGACGCATGGCGATCCTGTTTCGCATCCGCATCCCATCCGCCTTTCCTTCGCTGGCGTCGGGTCTGAGCCTCGCCGCAGTCTATGCGCCCATCGGCGCTGTAGTCGGCGAATGGGTGGGCGCATCGAAAGGTCTCGGCTATCTGATGCTGCTCGCCAATGGACGCGCCAAGGTGGATCTGATGTTCGCCTGCCTGTTCGTGCTGGCGGCATTCACCATGCTGCTGCACGGCACCGTGTCGCATTTCGCCCGCAAGCTTGCTGCCTGGCCTAAAAAAGCCGCATAAAAAAACCGGCGGTTTCCCGCCGGTTTTTGCATCCACTCACATTGCTATCAGGCCAGCGTATAGGCTGTCTTGACCGTCGTGTAGAACTCGGCGGCATAGCGGCCCTGCTCGCGCGGACCGTAGCTCGAACCCTTGCGCCCGCCGAATGGCACGTGGAAATCGACACCGGCGGTCGGCAGATTGACCATCACCATGCCCGCTTCCGAATTGCGTTTGAAATGCGTGGCGTATTTCAGGCTCGTCGTGCAGATGCCAGACGACAGGCCGAAGCTCGTATCGTTGGCGGTAGCAAGCGCTTCTTCATAATTCTTGACGCGGATGACCGAAGCGACCGGGCCAAAGATTTCCTCGCGGCTGATCCGCATCTGGTTGGTGGCTTCAGTGAAAAGCGCAGGCTGGAGGTAGAAGCCCGGCGTTTCGCGGTTCAGACGTTCGCCGCCAAAAGCAAGCTTTGCGCCTTCCTTGCGGCCGATCTCGATATAATCCATGTCCTGCTGAAGCTGGCTTTCATCAACAACCGGGCCGATATGCGTGCCCTGCTTCAGGGCATTGTCGACCACAACGCTTTTCAGCTTTTCGATTGCAGCAGCGACAAACTTGTCATGGATACCTTCCGTCACGATGATACGCGACGATGCCGTGCAGCGCTGGCCGGTCGAGAAGAAGGACGAATTGACCACGGACTCGACAGCGACATCGAGATCGGCGTCATCCAGGACGACAACCGGGTTCTTACCGCCCATTTCGAGCTGGAAGCGGCGGTTGTGCTCGATGGATGCCGCCGCAACGCGCTTGCCCGTACCGGTCGAGCCGGTGAAGGTGACGGCCTGAACGTCCGCACTGTCCAGAATGGTCTGACCGACAACCGAACCCTTGCCCATGACGAGATTGAGAACGCCCTTTGGCAATCCCGCACGGTGCAGGATATCGACAATCGCCCAGGAGCAGCCCGGCACGAGATCAGCCGGTTTGAACACAATCGTGTTGCCGTAGCAAAGTGCCGGCGCAATCTTCCAGGCCGGAATAGCGATCGGGAAATTCCATGGGGTAATGATGCCCACGACACCAATCGGCTCACGGGTGATTTCCACACCGATACCCGGACGTGCAGAAGGCAGAACTTCGCCAGCCAAACGCAGGGCTTCGCCTGCGAAGAAATCAAAAATCTGGCTGGCGCGAATGGTTTCGCCGATGCCTTCAGCCAGCGTCTTGCCTTCTTCGCGCGACAGGAGACGGCCAAGCTCGTCCTTGCGCGCCAGAATTTCATCGGCAGTTTTGCGCAGGATGGCGTGGCGTTCCAGAATGCCGGAACGCGACCAGGCCGGGAAAGCGGCTTTCGCGGCGGCAATGGCTGCCTTGGTGTCTTCGGCAGTTGCCCGCGCATAGGTCCCAACGACATCATTCGTATCCGAAGGATTGATGTTGGCGATCCCGTCACCGCCGACCCATTCGCCCGCGATCAGATTTTGATGGACTGTCATGAACTCTCCCTGTGCGCCGCACGGCTCTGATATATCTCAGGACGACCCTTCACCCATGAGCGGCAGAATTGCAAGGCCGGAGCCGTCCTGTAACGGAAAAAGTGAAAATATCCGGTCGGCAAAGGGCTGAAAGCTAACAACGCCCTTTAAACAAGGCTTGCAAATATATCACAGTCAAATGGTTGGATGGCAAAATCGCCATTTTGCGTCTTGGCAAAATTTTCTGCTCATTTATTGTGCACGCATCTGCAACACTGGCAAGAGGTATGAGATGCGTGTCTATTACCCATTCCCCATGGTGCCCAGTGTTTGCGCGGGCGCTTCCAAGCTTTAAGTCTTTGGCCCGCATTGCAGGCTGAGGCCTGAACGCCCTCCCTAAAAGGGCAGATTCCAAAACTTCCAAATTTGCCGCAGCCCTCACCGGCTGCTTGTTTTGTCTTCTTTAAAGGAACCAGAATCCGTTTAAACACGGCCTGGTATTATAGATATGACTCGGTTTCGCATAGATTTCCGGGGGCCTGCCTTCCGCAACGTCCTCGGCTACACTTTCGGCCATTGGCGAAGTCAGCCCTTGCGGCTGACGCTGATGATAATCGGCATGCTGCTTGCAACAGCCGCAGATGTTCTGACACCGCTCTATTCCGGTCGGTTGGTCGACGCATTGTCGCTTGGCGGCGACAGTGGATGGGATGCCGCCATTCATGCCCTGATCATCCTGCTTGCGCTGGGTGCGCTGGCGTTGATTACGCGTCAGCTGACCTTCTATGTCATCACGGACTTCACCTTGAAGATCATGAGCGACATGGCAGCAAGTTCGTTCCGTAAGCTGCAGCGGTTTTCGACAGACTGGCACGCCAACGCCTTTGCCGGATCGACCGTGCGCAAGGTCTCGCGTGCCATGTGGGCGCTCGACCTGCTCAACGATACGCTGATCGTGGCACTGTTGCCGTCAATCCTGATGCTGGTTGGTTCGGTGGTACTTCTATCGTGGTACTGGCCGCTGATGGGGTTGCTGGTTGCAATCGGTTCGGTGCTGTTCATCGTCTGCACGATCGTGATTTCGCTTGGCTTTGTTGCGCCTGCGGCAACGCTTGCCAATAGCTGGGACACGCGCATGGGCGGCGCTTTGGCCGATGCCATTTCGTGCAATGCCGTTGTCAAGGCATTTGGCGCGGAAAGCCGTGAAGATGCACGTCTTGCAAAGGTCGTTTCCAAGTGGCGCGGTCGCACACGCCGCACATGGCTGATCGGTACGCTGAATGGCTTCATTCAGGGCGCGAACCTGCTGGTGATGCGCGGCGTGGTCATCGCCTTTGCGCTCTATCTGTGGAGCCAGGGCAAGGCAACGGCGGGTGATATCACCTTCGTCCTGACAGCCTTCTTCATGCTGCAAGGTTATCTGCGCGATGTAGGAATGCATATCCGCAACCTGCAGCGTTCTGTCAACGACATGGAAGAACTGGTCGACATCGAGGCACAGCCTTACGGCATTGCCGACAAGCCAGGTGCACCGGCGATCAAGATTGGAAATGGCGAGATCACCTTCGATCACGTCACTTTCCACTATGGCAACCACGAAGCAGCCCTCTATCGCGACTTTTCAGTCAAGATCGAGGCAGGCGAGCGGGTTGGTCTGGTCGGTCATTCGGGCTCGGGCAAGACGACATTCGTCAAGCTGATCCAGCGTCTCTACGATGTCAGTGGCGGCGCCATCAAGATTGACGGACAGAACATTGCCGAAGTCACACAGGCATCGCTCAGATCGCAGATCGCCATCGTGCAGCAGGAGCCAATCCTGTTTCACCGGACGCTGGCCGAGAACATCGCCTATGCCCGCCCCGGTGCGACACAGCCGGAAATCGAAGAGGCTGCACGCCTCGCAAGCGCGCATGACTTCATCAGCCGCCTGCCGAAAGGCTATGCAACGCTTGTCGGTGAACGGGGTGTGAAGCTTTCGGGCGGCGAGCGTCAGCGTGTGGCGATTGCCCGTGCCTTTCTGGCAGATGCACCAGTCCTTATTCTGGATGAGGCCACATCGAGCCTCGATTCAGAATCGGAAGTGCTGATCCAGCAGGCAATGGAACGGCTGATGGTCGGTCGTACGACGCTTGTCATTGCGCACCGGCTTTCGACGGTTCGTGCGCTTGACCGGTTGCTGGTTTTCGACAAGGGCAAGATCCTTGAAGAAGGCGATCATGATGCGCTTATCCGCAAGCCGGGCGGTATCTATCGTCGCCTGTTCGAGCGGCAGGCGCTGGAACTGACCAAGGGACTGGAAGACGTCTTTTCGTAATCCAATCCGCTATAATGCCATGGACAGGGCCGGATTAGTTCCGGCCCCGTTTTCATTTTAGAGCATTCCCTGCTCTGATTGAATCATTAGAAATGCTCTATCTGTTTGTTTTCAGGCATGTCTTTATCCCGAAACCGGTTCCCGCTTTCGGGAGACATGCTCCATTCATCATCCATTCAGATCACGGTGCGTATCACTCGCGGCCCAAGCGTGCCTTGACATTTCCATGACAGAAATGTGACAGGCTTTTTGTAGAAGTGCGGGAGTTAGCGAGTAAAACATGCCGGGTGTGATGGAAAATACCGCTGCGCGTCGCTGGAGCGATGCCGCGATTTTCGGGCCTGCCCGTGTTGCCTGGCCGCTGCGCCTCGCCGCAATTGCGCTCGCTTCCATTGTACTTTCAACGCTGCTGGTTTTCGCTGTCGAATGGATCGTGCGCGGCTCGTTCACCGACACGATGCAGTTCTTCCGCACACCGCATAAGCCTGCATGGACGACCGTTGCGCTCTTCGTCGTGGTCCTGACAGCAAGCGACGCTATTTTCGGACGCATTCACTATGGCTTCTTTGTTGTCGGCCCGCTGGCACTGATTGCGGCCACAACTGCACGCGAAAAGAGCCTTTATCTCGGTGACCCGCTTTATCCGAGCGATTTTCTCTATGCCCGTCAGATCGTCGATCTTCTGCCGCTTTTGGTGCGTGACCGCCCGTGGAGTGCGGTCGGCATAGCCCTGCTTCTCATCGCTTCGGCAGCGGTGATGATCACCGTGACGCTGTTCTGGTGGCGGCGCTTTGACCCAATCCCATGGAAGGGTCGGATGCTGCGTATTGCCTTCGCGCTGCCCTTGCTCGCCTGGTTCGCAGTGATTTCCGACTATGCCAGTTTTTCGCTGGCGCGCGACCGTCTGCGCATCCTGCCGATCATGTGGGACCAAAAGGAAAACTACGCCCATAACGGCTTTACCATGGCCTTCATCCTGAATGTACCAATGGCTACCGTCTTCGCTCCGGAAGGCTATTCTTCCGAAGCAATTGCCGCCATCGAACCGCCGGCGCAGTTGATCCCTGCTGCATTCGATACCAGCAAGCCTGACGTCATTATGGTGATGAGCGAATCCTTCTGGGATCCGACCCGCCTCCCGGGCGTGGCTTTCAGCGCCGACCCGATTCCGACAGTTCGGGCGGAACAATCCGGCCATGTCTTCTCGCCAGAATTCGGTGGCATGACTGCCAATGTCGAGTTCGAGGCTCTGACCGGTTTTTCCAAAGCCTTCCTGCCCTCCGGCAGTATCCCTTATCAGCAATATATCCGTCGCCCGCTTCCCTCGCTTGCAAGCTTTTTCAAGGATCAGGGTTATGCGACGCGCGCCATCCATCCCTATCGCCAATGGTTCTGGAACCGCGGCCCCGTCTATGAAAGCATGGGCTTTGACAAGTTCATGTCAGAAGAAAACATGCCACCGCTGGAAAAGCGCGGCTCATTGGCTTCCGACGCTGCTTTGACCGACGAAATCATCCGCGAAGCAGATTCCATGGATGCGCCGTTCTTCTTCTTTGCCGTCTCACTTCAGGGACATGGCCCCTACGAAGCCAATCGTTACCCGGATTCCAAACTTGAGGTGCAGACTGACGCCAGCGAGCACACGCGCCAGTCGATCCGTTCCTATTCGCAAGGCGCCATGGATGCCGATGCGAGCCTTGCACGGTTGATGGAGTGGGCGTCGAAGCGCGACCGCGAAACCATTCTCGTCTTCTTCGGTGACCATCTGCCACCACTCGGCCCCGTCTATGTCGAGACCGGGTTCATGGCAAACCGGGTCGCGAGCCGCACAGCGCCTGCCGCCGATATGATGCTGCAACACGAAACGCCGCTTGTTCTCTGGTCGAATAAGCGTGGCGCCGAGCGGGGAACCGGTACGATCAGCCCTGCCTTCCTGCCCCTGCACATTCTGGATATGGCAGGGATGCAGCATCCCTATTACACAGGCTTCCTGCGTCAGTTGCATGAGCGCTACCAGGTCGTTGACAATCATGCGGTTTTCGACCGTTCGGAGAAAGTCGAGGAAGGCTGGCAACAGAGGCCGCCATTTCCTCCTCTCCTGCGTGACTATCAGATGCTGCAATATGACATGATCTTCGGCAGCAATTTCGCCCGCGAGCGGTTCTTCCCCTCGCGTCCAGCACAGAGTTAGACAGGCCTATACCGGCGCTTTTCCCGATGACTGGCGGATGATGAGTTTATACTCAATTCGCCGGGAAGCCGACAAATGACCGGTTTCGATCTGGTTGAGAAGCATGTCCGCCGCATCGCGGGTCATCTCGAAAATCGGCTGGCGGACGGTGGTGATCTGCGGCGAAACCATGCTGGCAATCGCGCTGTCATCGAAGCCAACCACCGTTAGCTGATCAGGTATCGCAATGTTGCGGTCATAGGCGACCTGCATGACGGCGGCGGCCATATCGTCGTTTGACGCAAACACAGCGGTGGGTGGTCCCTCAAGCGAAAGCAGCTTCTTTCCGGCGGCGAGACCGCTCGCAAAACTGAAGCCACCCTGCACCTCATAATCGGGATTGCGCTTGATCCCTGCCTTTTCCAGTGCGCGGCGATAGCCCGCGAGGCGCAGCTCTGCCGAGCGATGGGTTGGATCGCCAATCACGATCGCAATCCGGCGATGGCCGAGTTTCAGAAGATACTCCATCAGATCGACGCCAGCCGCTTCGTCATCGATCGTGACGCTATCGGTCGGGTGCACGTTCGCGTCGCCCGCGACACGGGCAAATGGCATTGCGGAAGCCGTCAGTTCGGCCAGAATTTCAGGATCGTCCGACATGGGGGGCGTCACGATGATGCCGTCGAGACCGGAAGCGTGGGCTGTTTCGATCAGCGCACCACGGATGTCTTCACGATTTTCGACGGGGAAGATCAGCAGCCGGTATCGCGTGTCGCGCAGCCGTTCCAGTGCGCCCATCTGCAGTTCGGTGACATAGCTGGCGCTGGGGTTCTCGAAGAAAAGTCCGATCAGGTGAGAACGCCGTTCAACAAGGTTGCGCGCTGCAGCATTGGGGCGGTAACGGAGCTCACTCCCCGCCTGCCTGACTTTTTCGCGAATGGCTTCGCGCACATTCGGTTCGTCATTGTAGACGCGTGAAACTGTCTTGATCGACACACCGGCAAGGCGTGCCACATCATGAATGGTTGCTCGTTTTCCTGCTGCGGCCATGTTGGATCGTCTCCCTCCCTCTCCGATCTAACTAACCGCTTCGCCACAAAACGAAAAGAGAAATCAGGGAACCGAACAGACCCGCGAACGCGTCAGAAACCGAACTTCGCGCCCATTGTCGAGGGAGAACATGCCTCCGCGCCCCGGAACGACATCGATGATGAGTTCGGTATGCTTCCAGACCTCATATTGCGGGCCGCTGATATAGACCGGAGCGTCACCGATTTCGCCCAGTTTTACATCCGTATCGCCGACAATAAATTCTCCTTGCGGATAGCACATCGGTGATGACCCGTCACAACAACCGCCCGACTGGTGGAACATGATCGGCCCATATTCGGCCTGCAATTCACGGATGAGGTCAAGCGCTGCCGCCGTGGCGCTAACCTGACCTCTGCCCTCATGCGGGATTTTCTCCTCCACATTCTCCTCCCAAGAAAATGAGCGGGCGCTCATAGGATGCCCGCTTCGATTATATGTTGTAGCACACATCTTGTCCGAAAGCCGTTTCACACTTTTCGGGATGCGCTGCTCTAGCGTCTGGACATTACTGAGTCAGGTCCACGACTACGCGACCTTCAATATTGCCTTGGCGCATATCATCGAAGATGGAATTGATATCTTCGAGCTTTTCGGTTCGGATAGTGGCGCGCACCTTGCCATCACCGGCAAAATCCAGCGACTCCTGCAGATCAAGCCGCGTACCAACAATCGAACCGCGTACTGTGACGCCATTCAATACCATGTTGAATATAGAGAGCGGGAAGTCACCGGGTGGCAGACCGTTCAGCGATACAGTCCCACCACGCGATACCATGCCCAAGGCCTGTTCGAATGCGATCGGCGAAACAGCCGTAACCAGCACGCCTTGCGCACCGCCATCGGTTTCTTTTTTGATATAGGCCGCCGGATCATTATGCGTTTTGGCATTGACGGTAACCGTCGCGCCAAGTTTCCGCGCGAGATCAAGCTTTCTGTCGTCGATGTCGACAGCGGCAACGTTAAGCCCCATTGCCTTGGCATATTGCACCGCCATATGGCCGAGACCACCGACACCGGAGATCACAACCCAGTCACCGGGTTTGGTATCCGTTACCTTCAGACCCTTGTAGACCGTCACGCCAGCACAGAGAACCGGCGCGATTTCGTTGAAATCAATGTTCTTCGGCAAGTGACCAACAAAATTCGGATCGGCGACGACATATTCGGCAAAGCCACCATTGACCGAATAGCCTGTATTAAGCTGCTCTTCGCAGAGTGTTTCCCAGCCGCCCAGGCAATGACGACAGTGGCCACATGCGGTATAAAGCCATGGAACGCCGACGCGGTCGCCTTCCTTCACATGTTTGACACCGCTACCGACAGCCGAAACATAACCGACGCCTTCATGCCCCGGAATGAATGGCGGGTTGGGCTTTACCGGCCAGTCGCCTTCGGCTGCATGCAGATCGGTATGGCAAACGCCGGACGCATGGATGGCAACCTGTATCTGTCCCGGTCCGGGCTCGGGTATCGGCACTTCGTCGATTGTCAGTGGCTTTCCGAATGCGCGCACCACAGCGGCTTTCATTGTCTTTGCCATGAAGTTTCTCCTTCGTTGTCGAACTGAGCTGGCTTCCTGGGGGAGGGAAGAAATGAATGTCGAAAACTGAATGCTTTCCGGAGGCACTAGAAGAAGGTCGCCCGGGCGTTTCCGCCCAGGCCCCCTTGGGAGGGGTATTGGAAACCGTTATGCTCGACGCAATACTGGCATGAGGAACGGTTCCATCCCTTGATTGAGCGCAATACGAAGATGTTTTCTCCGTATTGCAGTTCCGGGGTCAGCTTCGGTTAGAAGAAACCCAGTTTCTTCGGGCTGTAGCTCACCAGCATGTTCTTGGTGTTCTGATAGTGATCCAGCATCTTGAGGTGGTTTTCGCGACCGATACCCGATTGCTTGTAACCGCCAAATGCCGCATGTGCCGGATAGGCATGGTAGCAATTGGTCCACACACGACCGGCCTGAATGGCACGCCCGAAGCGATAGGCACGCGTGCCATCACGCGTCCATATACCGGCACCCAGACCGTAAAGCGTATCGTTGGCAATCGATAGCGCTTCCGCATCGTCCTTGAAGGTTGCAACAGACACGACCGGTCCGAAGATTTCCTCCTGGAAAATGCGCATCTTGTTAGTGCCCTTGAATACGGTTGGCTTGACGTAATAACCGCCAGCCAGATCGCCCGGCAGAATATTGCGCTCGCCACCTGCCAGCACTTCAGCACCTTCTTGGCGGCCGATATCGAGATAGCTCAGGATTTTTTCCAGCTGCTCACTGGAAGCCTGTGCACCGATCATCGTGGCAGGATCGAGGGGATCGCCCTGCACGATTGCATTCACGCGCTTGAGCGCCTTTTCCATGAACTTGTCGTAAATCGATTCATGGATGAGCGCGCGACTTGGGCACGTGCAGACTTCGCCCTGATTGAGTGCGAACATCACAAAGCCTTCGATGGCCTTGTCGAGGAAATCGTCGTCTTCCGCTGCGACATCCTTGAAGAAGATGTTCGGCGACTTGCCGCCGAGTTCCAGTGTAACCGGGATGAGGTTCTGGCTGGCATATTGCATGATCAATCGACCCGTCGTCGTTTCGCCGGTGAAGGCGATCTTGGCGATGCGCGGGCTCGACGCGAGCGGTTTGCCTGCCTCAAGACCAAAACCATTGACGACATTGATCACACCGGGGGGCAAAAGATCGCCGATCAGATCCATGAGCACGAGGATCGATGCCGGTGTCTGTTCAGCCGGTTTCAGGACGACGCAGTTGCCCGCCGCAAGGGCCGGAGCGAGCTTCCATGTCGCCATGAGAAGCGGGAAGTTCCACGGAATGATCTGCCCGACAACACCGAGTGGTTCATGGAAATGATAAGCGACCGTGTCGTGGTCGATTTCGGAAATGCTGCCTTCCTGGGCGCGGATCACACCGGCGAAATAGCGGAAATGGTCGATGGCCAGAGGAAGATCGGCAGCGGTAGTTTCGCGGATTGGCTTGCCGTTGTCCCAGGTTTCGGCGGCAGCGAGCGCAGGCAGGTTTTCCTCAATCCGGTCAGCAATGCGATTGAGGATGAGCGCGCGTTCAGCCGCGCTCGTCTTGCCCCAGGCATCCTTGGCGGCATGCGCTGCATCAAGAGCCGCTTCGACATCGGCGGCATCCGAGCGGGCTACTTCGCAAAGCACCTGACCATTGACCGGCGAAGTGTTTTCGAAATAGCGACCCGATTTGGGCTCGACCCATTTGCCCCCGATGAAGTTTCCGTAGCGTTTTGCGAAAGCCGGCTTCACGGTCCGGCTGAATTCAACCTTGTTCATGACATTCCTCCCAAAACCACGCTGCTCCTACAGCGTTTCATGAGTGAGGATCGCGCGGCAGCACGAAAGAGTCATCCCGCGCATTCAAGCTCGCAAGGTTATGTGTCGCAATATTGAGACAGTTGCGCCCGCTTATTGCTGATTAGTGCGGACGAATGATCTTCAGGCGATTGAGCTTGCGATGAAGCGTGGCGCGACTGATGCCCAAAAGGCCGGCTGCGGCCGAAATATTCCCTTCTGCGCGCGCAAGAGCGCGCAGAATAACGCTGCGCTCTGACTCTGCCATATCTTCACGAGGGTCAGCATGCCAGCCGAGAAGATCGGCTGCAGGCAACGGAACTGCAATAGCGGCATCGTCAAGCCCCATTGCCAGACGCGCCGCACGTGTGGCGCCAATGACCAGATCATCCTTGTCGACCGCGATCAGTGCGCCGCCGGTTCTGTCGGGGCTTGGCGCCAGCATGATACGAGCCTCGGGAAAAGCCTGACGGAAATTTTCAGCCTCGATGCGCCGTGCAGCATCGATCACAGCGACAGATATAAGCTGCGCAAAAGCCTCCGTCAGATCGGCGCGGCACGAGGAAACATCAAGCGCTGCCATCAAACGCCCTTGATGATCATGGATCGGGGCGACCGTACAGGAAAGCCCGATATTACGGGTATGAAAATGCTGGTCGCGATGAATTGTCAGCGGGCGCTGTTCAACAATGCAGGTGCCGATCCCGTTCGTGCCTTCGCTCTGTTCGCTCCAGACAGCACCGGTCCAAAGCCCCCAGCGATAGAATGTATCATCATCGCCCGGCGCACCACGACGTTCAACGGGAACGCCCTCGCTGTCAGCCAGAAGCACGCAACAACCCACACCACCGACGGCCAGATAAAGGCGATCCATACTGGCTTGCGCTATGCTGACAAGACGTTCGATACGTTGATGAGCGGTCCTGAATTCACCATCGGAAAGGGTGCGCACCGACCCCAATTCGGCAGGATCAAGCCCGTGCAGTTCCGACGAGCGTCGCCATGAGGCGACCAGAGCAGATCGCGCTGCCCCTCCCGCTGTCATGATCGCGGATTGAATCAGATCGGCATGTGTTCGGTCTTGCGGTGTGCCCATCTTTTCCTCCCAGGAAGGCTGGAACCCGCTGTCTGGGAGGATAATGACCGCTCAAAACACAACTGGCAAGTGCGGCTACAGATTGAGAGGGCTTAGGCGACGCGAGCAGGCTTCAGATATTCCTCAAGCGAGGAAACATCCGCCGCATTCAGGCGAAGACCAAGTTTCGTACGCCGCCACAAAATATCCTCGGCGCTCACCGCCCATTCATTCTCAAGCAGATACCGCACTTCGGCTTCATAAAGATCGGCACCGAAATGCTGTCCAAGGTCGGCAAGTGAAGTGGCTTCCCCAAGCAGAACACGAATACGCGTTCCATATTGCCGGAACAGGCGCCGCGCATGAGCAGGCGTCAGGAAAGGATATGCAACTTTCACCTTCTGCAGCTCACGCTCGAACTCGACATCCACGAAATCGCCACCTGGTAACGGAGCAGCATGGGTCCACGGCGCACCTTTTTGTCCCAGCCTATGCTCGATCTTCTCCAGCATATGTTCGGCAAGTCGCCGCGCAGTGGTCAGCTTGCCGCCAAAAACGTTGATCAGAGGTGCAAGCCCATCGGGTGCATCTTCTTTCAGGACATAATCGCGCGTTGCTTCCTGTGCCTTGCTTGCACCGTCATCATAAAGCGGGCGCACACCGGAATAGGTCCAGACGATATCCGCGCGTCTGACCGGCTCCTTGAAATATTCGCTGGCTGCCGCGCAGAGATAGTCGGTCTCACCATCGGTGATCGCAACCTTGGCCGGGTCCCCCTGATAGTCCTGATCGGTTGTGCCAATCAGGGTGAACTCATCCTCGTAGGGGATGGCGAATATGATACGCCCGTCATTGTTCTGGAAGAAATAGGAACGGGGATCGGAGAACTTCTTGCGCACCACAATATGGCTGCCCTGAACAAGCCGGACATTGTGAAGCTGTCGATCTCCTTCGACACCCTGCAGAACCTTGTCTGCCCAGGGACCAGCAGCATTGACCAGCAGACGAGCCCGAACTTCCTCGCGCTCATGTGTACCGGTATCTTCGAGCGTAATGGTCCAGTATTCCCTGTCACGGCGCGCCGCCACGACCTTGGTTCGGGTTTGGATTATCGCTCCGCGATCCGCTGCATCACGGGCAGTTAAGGCAACGAAACGCGCGTCATCCACCCAACAGTCCGAATATTCGAATGCCTTGGCAAAAAGCGGTTTCAAGGACTGCGCAGCCGGGTCCGAGCGCATATCAAGCGTACGCGTGGCGGGGAGCTTTTTACGCCCGCCCAGATGGTCATAGAGGAACAGCCCGAGCCTCAACAGCCATGCAGGGCGCATTCCGCCCTTATGATAAGGCAGCACAAATCGCATCGGATGAATGATGTGCGGTGCATTGGCCCACAACACCTCGCGCTCCATCAGCGCCTCGCGCACCAGACGAAATTCATAGTGCTCCAGATAGCGCAAACCACCATGAATGAGTTTGGTTGCCCGCGATGAGGTGCCACTTGCCAGATCGTTCATCTCGGCAAGGCCAACTGAAAATCCCCGACCAACCGCATCACGTGCGATACCGCAGCCGTTGATGCCACCGCCGATTACAAAAATATCAAATAGTTTCTCTTGCGCCATGGCGAACCCCGAAGACCACTCTCCGAAAACCAAAGCGAATATAAATCATTTCATACGAAAGCAAATCGAAAATAAACGAAACTATGCTTGTTTTTCTGCCGCCCGGCTTTCTCCAAGGGTTTCAATCAGCTCTACCTCACTTTCGTGGCACAGCTCCCGCAACTGGTTCGACGGACAATGGTCGGTAATGAAGGTATTGATCTGCGATATGTGGCCGATACGCACCGGAGCTGTCCGCTCCAGCTTTGTGGCGTCAGTCACAAGGATTACGTGCCGGGCATTGGCGATGATGGCCTGCGCCACCTTCACTTCGCGGAAATCGAAATCGAGCAAAGCACCGTCTTCGTCCATAGCCGAAGCGCCGATGATTGCGTAATCGACCTTGAACTGGCGGATGAAATCAACGGCGGCCTCGCCAACAATCCCTCCATCAGACGGGCGCACGACGCCACCTGCCACCACCACCTCTATAGAGGGGTGAACACGCAACGTATTGGCAACATTGATATTATTGGTGATGACCATCAGATTGTTGTGGTCGACCAGCGCTTGACTGACGGCTTCGGTTGTGGTGCCGATATTGATGAACAAGGAAGCACCGTCCGGAATGATTTCTGCGGCAGCGCGCCCGATCGATTCCTTTTCATGCGCGGCGATGCGGCGTCGTGCTTCATACTCCATGTTCTCGACGCCGGATGGATAGAGCGCACCCCCATGGATGCGGCGCAACATCCGGGCGCGGCAAAGATCATTCAAATCCTTGCGGACCGTCTGCGGCGTCACCTCGAAAGCCGCAGCCAGATCATCCACCAGAACCTGCCCTTGCTTGCGAGCGAGCTCAAGAATTGCGTTGTGACGGGGAGTGAGCTGCATTTTTATCCCGGATCTGGCATTATTCTGATTACGTTCGGGTAATTTCGCGTTTTTTCAATAGAAAGCAACCATTTCAGTTCGAATGGCTTCGAATAGCATTCGCTTTTCAGCAATTTTCGATATTTGTCGCTTTCGCTCAATGGCCAACAAAAACAGCATAAATTCAAGTATAAACATTCGTTTACATTTCAAACGAAACGCATATTTCGCCGATCAATGTCTAAAGCTCGACCGCCCCTTCGAACGGCCCGATGCAACTCTCATAAACCTAATCGTTAATAGAGAATCCAATATCTATATTCACTGAAAATCGAACAGTTGTATTCTTTCAGTCATCTCTTGCACATGAAAGACTGAAGCAAAGCAAGAGTTACTGGTATGGTAAAAACTTCGCATAGCGCATTTATCCCGGTTCGATGTAACTAAAAAACAAAACCATCGAGCCGTTTAATGATGTTGTTTAGCTTTGGTCGAAGAATGTGGGGAATGAGTAGCGTTATAGCGTAGCAGATCGAACATGTAATCGGGCTCTGGAAGGCTGGTATTTCAGGGGAGACTGGACTGAGAGCCCAACAAAAGAACATCCATCCTTATTATGGAGGAGCGGATCACCAGTTCGCCCCTCCATATTTTGTGGGCAACAGGCGCTGAGCCAGACCAACGAAAATCGAAATAGTCAGTCGAAATCGAACTTCTCGCCGTACATTCTGTGCAGTTTGCACGCTACTTCCGTGCGGTTCGCGGCACCGATCTTCTTCATGATGTTATGCACGTGTGCCTTTACCGTGCCTTCGCTCATACCGAGTTCGAACGCGATGATCTTGTTCGATTTGCCAATTCGGATGGCATGGACGACCTCGATCTCTCGTGCTGTGAGCAACTCACCCAGAACATCGTCGTCGATATCGGTCGGCGCGGTTTGGAAAACCATGGAGGCCGGAACATACATACCGCCAGCGGTGGCAAGATGGATGGCTTCAACACAAACTTTGATATCGACTGAAGTGGGAATGTAGCCACGAGCACCGATTTCCATGGCGCGCACAACCTGGGACCACTCCTCGCGTTCGGCGAGAAAAACGACCGGAACCGGACGCCAGAGTTCGATCACAGCCTGCAACTTCTCCGAAAAAAACGGATCGGCCAAACGCTTTGAGCCGATATTGATCAGAACAACAGCAATATCGTCCGTTGGATCTGCGAGTTCAACCGCCGCTTGTGTTTCCACGGGAAGCTTGAGTCCGTTCAGCACAAGCCCGTTATAAAGGCACTGCCGCTCAAGATTGCTCTTGCATACGAGCAACAAACGCCGACCACGTGTTGCCTCAATGCTTGCGGCGTTTCCCCTGTCGCCCATGCTTTCCGAAGCAGCCCAAAGGCTATCCCCTCTTGTTTCCAACATGTGATACTCCCGGCGCTACTCAAGTTGCTCTATGTTTATGCATCCAACTATTACTTTCGTCAGAGACGAGTGATTTCCGGTGCTTGTCTGGATAGACCTGTAGCCTTGACTGGGGTAAATATTGCTATCGGGAAATAATCGTGTCATTAACTTATGTTAGCAATGCAGAAAATTTATGACCGTCCATAAGAACGACTTGGAGAGAGGTAGGATATAGCCTCTATATCTTTCGTTTAGTTGGTTTTCGATTTTACTGAATTCGTCAGCGCAAAGGGGGGCAATTGCGCGTTCCAAAGCTCAGGGGCACTCAGACTTCCAACTGAAATGTTCAACTGGTTGTTTATTCGATTTCCGCGCAAAACCGCCATGCGGTATGGTGGAAGTGCTTTAAATTGCATATCGATTTGATTGAATCGAACGAGCGCCCTAACTGTTCATGTTGACGCGCATCTTTTCCGAAAGGCTGTTTCACAAATTTCGGGATACGCTCTAGTGGGTTAGAAATGCATAGTGGCAAGCAGATCACAGACCCATCGATTGAAGCGCTTATTGGTTTATTGGAGGCACCTCCAATTCTTGCCAAGCTGGAAGCGCGGGAAACAGATGCGCTTTCTTCTCTCACTGTTATCGAAAACGATTATGCGGCCGATGCCACCATCATTGAACAGGGGGCACGTGTCAGAAGCATCCATCTCGTGCGGTCCGGTTGGGGGTGCGTATATCGCGATCTTTCAAGCGGCGAGCGGCAGATCATCGACTTTCCCATGCGAAGCGATTTTCTCGGACTCCGAACCGCCGATGGCTACAGCTACAACACAATCGCGGCAATTACGCCTATGTCGGCTTTCGAGATTCCGCTTGCCTCACTTGAAGCTTCTATCGAACGCGCGCCACGTCTCAGTCTGATCCTTATCGAACTTCTGGCGCGGCAGCGGTCGATGTTGATCGAACATCTCACCAATATCGGATGCCGCGCGGCGTTCGTCCGAACTGCGCATCTGTTTCTGGAGCTTTCCGACCGCGTGAAATCGAGCGGAATGGGCGATCCGAATTCGTTCTACTGCCCGCTGACGCAATATCAGCTTGCCGATGCTCTTGGGCTGACACCGATACATCTCAATCGGATGCTGCGTGACCTGCGCGAGGAAGGGCTGATCCTGTTTCGCTCAAACCGAGTGGAGATACTGGATCGCAAACGCGTGGTCGCCCTCGCCCAATATGATGGGGAGTTCATGCGCATGTCGGTTTTCGGGAAAACGGACTAAGTGAGCGCAACAACGTTCAATCATGACCCATTGAGGATGATAGAAGGCCCGAAAACGGGCCTCCTTTTTATGTCAGGACGTGACTGCCGTAAGCAGCGACTGCCAACCAGTCTCTTGACCCGGTTCTCCCGGATTTATCGAGATCATGACACCGGTTTTGAGGCGTCGTCGCAGCATGTCGTTTTCATCCGGTACAATCCGAATTACACCTCCATCGCTAAGTGCCTGAAGGCGAGCACGAGATAATTTAAGCTCAGCTGCAAGCAGACGATCAAGGCGAATGCTGACCGGCAGGGCAATTTGCAATTCGATCTCGATTGCCTTGCAGCTGGCAGCCCCACACACGATACGTTTAGCAACATCGTACTCCGGGAACTCATCGACGCGCTGCGATTTCCGTTTCAGTGCCTGCATATTAAACGCCTCGACCCAAATCCATTGCGGATCGTTGGAATGAAGTGCCTCCAGTATCCTGGGATTGATCTCGCGGATATTCTGTCGTTCGAAGATCGTCCGGTTCCATGTCTTGTCGCATGTCAGGCATTTATAGATCAGCCACGCATCAAGCTTGCGACCGTTGGCATTCAACCGAACCTTTCCACTTGATTGAAAAGGCTTCAGCTTGCCGCATCCGCTGCACGCGATCCAAGGCTGGGGGGCAATATTCGGTGTGATCATCCACCGCACCCGAAGAGTATCGCTCATAATATCTCGGTCTTCCATTTTGGAAGTTCACCAAGATGGCGAATGAGGTGCCCAATCCGGGCGCGGCATGGCGATATTTCAAGGGGCTGAAGAGCAGAGACAGCGCAAGCTGTTCCGGCACATTTGACAATGCCAAACCGGTCTCTAGCCGCCACCCAATGAACAAGTTCACACGCCCGACAGCTCTCTGCTGTCAGGTCGCGTAGGTGAAACTGGGTTGAGACCGGTATTAGTTAGGCAAAGTCTACCTCAATGCGCCAATGCTCTTCGAAAAGGCACTTACCACAGTATCCGTTTAGGAGGTAGCCAATACTGATGTTCTGAAGGAAAAAAGCATCGCCTGACACACAAGCAATTGCCCATCATCGGCGATGATATACTCTGTCTGATACTAAAAATCGGATGAAAGAGGAGCCTTCGCTCTCAGGAAAATGGTCGGAGTGAGAGGATTCGAACCTCCGACCCCCTCGTCCCGAACGAGGTGCGCTACCAGGCTGCGCTACACTCCGTGACCACGTGGTCTTGACCATTGAGGCGGCTTATAACGCCCCCAATTTCAAGCTGCAAGAGCATCCTGTCGTTTTTTTAATGCCTAACCCCAAAAGTTGGAAATGGTTTCAGACGAGTTGCATATGAGAGCAGGACGGCGCTATCCGTTTGCTTCCAAAATCTATTAAAGCATAGCAAAAACAGGCTTCGTACCACCGCCAAAAGCCACGAAATTGGGGTTTGCAAAACCCGCAACACCTTCATTGGCGCGTTGACCATAAGAGAGCGGCGTTCCCTCGAAAGTCGTGGTGAGGCCACCAGCGGCGCGTAACACGGCATCGCCCGCCGCCGTATCCCATTCCATCGTCGGGCCGAAACGTGGATAAATATCGGCCTCTCCACTGGCAATCAGGCAGAATTTCAGCGACGAACCGATGGAAACACAGCTGTTGATCCTGTTGTCGTTCAGGAACTTTTCCGTTTCCGGGTTCTTGTGTGACCGGCTGCAGACGGCCACCCGCTCTGGCCCGTGAACACGCACCGCTATCCCGCGCCTTGTTCCGATTGCATGATCTTTGGTCGTCGTTATTTCTTCAGCACCATTGCTGTTTCCAATAAACAAGCGATTGCGAACTGGTGCATAAACGATGCCGAGAACCGGAGCGCCATCCTCGATCAGGCCGATATTCACTGTGAAATCGCCGTTTCGCAACAGAAACTCACGGGTGCCGTCGAGAGGGTCGACCAATAAAAATCGCCGCCCCAAATGTGAAGGCAAACGTCCCGCTGCCACTTCTTCTTCAGCCACAACCGGAATATCCGGAACAACGGAAGCGAGTGCCGCAAGAATGATGGCTTCCGCGTCACGATCTGCTTCCGTGACCGGGGAAGAATCTTTCTTGCTCTGAACCGCGCAACCATTGGCATAGTGCTTCATGATAACGCGCCCCGCCTCGAGTGCAGCTTCCTGCAGGACGGCCAGCATTGCTTCGTCGTTCGGATCGGCTTTCGGGGAGGCTGAAATCTTCATTGCTCAGATTGACCAGGAATCGCTGCCATAACTGCCGATGATACCACGTTCGGCAAGATACTTTTCTACTTCTGCGACGAGTTCGTCAACGTCACGACCTGTCGTGCTCAGGCGCAATTCCGGTGAAACTGGCGCCTCATAGGGAGAATCGATCCCGGTGAAAGCCTTGATCTCGCCACGCAAAGCCTGCGCATAGAGCCCCTTCGGGTCACGCGCGATGCATTCCTCTATCGGTGTATCCACGAAAATCTCGACAAACTCGCCTTCAGGCAGGCGAGCGCGAATCCGATCACGCTCAGCTTGAAATGGCGAGATGAAGGAGACCAGTACCACCAGCCCCGCATCGGTCATCAATCGGGCGACTTCGCCGACACGGCGGATATTCTCCGCCCTATCCTCATCGGAGAAGCCCAGATCGCTGTTGAGGCCATGACGGACATTATCACCGTCCAGCAGGTAGGTGTGCTTGCCAAGCGCGTGGAGCCGCTGTTCGAGCCGGTTTGCGATGGTGGATTTGCCGGAGCCTGACAGCCCCGTAAACCAGAGCACAGCCGGTTTCTGGAATTTCTGCGCTGCGCGTGTCTGCTTGTCGAGGTCGAAGGACTGCAGATGCACATTCGTCGCCTGACGAAGAGCACTATCGATCATCCCAGCGCCCACAGTCGCGTTGGTAAGCCGGTCGATCAAGACGAACGCGCCGGTTACACGATTATCCGCGTAAGGATCGAACGCAATCTGATCCACCGTCTGGAGATGGCAAAGTCCAATTTCGTTGAGGTCGAGGCGGGATGCTTCCTGACGGGTGAAACTGTCAATATCGGTTCTGTATACGATCTCGTTGATCGTTACCGGCGTCTGATCGGTCTCGGTACGCAGGATATAGGAACGGCCGGGATGCAATGCCTCCTCGCCGAACCAGACTATATTGGCTGAAAACCGATCAGCAACTTCAGGCCGGGCCTCTGTCCCGACCAGCATATTGCCGCGTGAAACCTCGATCTCGTCCTCCAGCACCAGTGTGACAGCCTGTCCTTCGGAAGCACGTGGCAGATCACCGTCATAGGTGGCGATGCGTTTTACGCGGGAGGTTTTGCCTGATTTGGCAACCACCACGGCATCACCAGCGCTGATCGAACCGGATGCCACAGTGCCGGAGAAACCGCGAAAATCGAGATTGGGCCGGTTCACATATTGCACCGGAAAACGAAACGGCTTGGCCGCTGCCTCCGTGTCGATGCGCACGGTCTCCAGATGTTCGAGCAGATGCGGCCCTTCATACCAGTCCATGCGTGGCGACGGCAGGGTGACATTGTCGCCGAAACGCGCCGAAAGCGGGATCGGCTGGATGCTGACAAAGCCTAATTCATTGGCAAAACTCATATAATCGGCAACGATGCGCTCGAAAGCCTCTTGCGAAAAATCGACCAGATCGATCTTGTTCACGGCCAGAACGATGTGACGAATACCAAGTGCAGCGGCAATAAAGGAATGGCGTCGTGTCTGGGTCAGTACACCCTGACGAGCATCGATGAGCACGATAGCAAGATCGGCTGTCGAGGCACCAGTCGCCATGTTGCGCGTATATTGCGCATGACCGGGTGTATCAGCGACAATGAATTTGCGACGTGGTGTCGAAAAGAAGCGATAGGCGACATCAATGGTGATGCCCTGCTCCCGCTCAGCCTCCAGACCGTCAACCAGCAATGCGAAATCGAAATCGTCATCCGTGGTACCGAACTTGCGGCTGTCGTTCTTCAACGATGCGAGCTGGTCCTCGAAGATCAGTTTCGTGTCATAGAGCAGGCGTCCGATGAGCGTTGACTTGCCGTCATCCACCGATCCGCAAGTAAGGAAGCGCAAGAGTGTCTTGCGCTCCTGATCGGCCAGGAAGTCGCTGACTACAGCATTGGTCGCAACAGGCTTGATTATCGCATTCATCAGAAATAGCCCTCGCGCTTCTTTTTTTCCATCGATCCGGCTTCGTCACGGTCAATGGCGCGGCCCTGCCGCTCGGATGTACGGGCAATCAGCATTTCTTCGACAATATCGGAGAGGTCAGCCGCACTGGATTCAATAGCGCCGGTCAACGGATAGCAGCCAAGCGTGCGGAACCGCACCAGTCGGTTTTCCACCGTTTCGCCCGGACGCAACTTCATGCGGTCGTCGTCGAGCATGATCAGCATGCCGTCACGTTCGACCACCGGACGATGCGCTGCAAAATAAAGCGGGACGATGGGGATATTCTCCTGCAGGATATATTGCCAGATATCGAGTTCAGTCCAGTTCGACAGCGGAAAGACGCGGATCGATTCCCCTGCGGAAACCCGCGTATTGTAGATCTTCCACATTTCCGGACGCTGGTTCTTGGGGTCCCAACCATGCTGCGCGTTACGGAAGGAAAAGATGCGCTCCTTGGCGCGCGATTTCTCCTCGTCGCGACGGGCGCCACCAAAAGCAGCATCGAACCTGTACTTGTCGAGCGCTTGCCGCAAGGCGACCGTCTTCATCACATGAGTGTGGACATTCGATCCATGGCTAAAGGGGCCAACCCCCTCGCGCACACCATCCTCATTGATATGCACGAGCAGCTCAAAACCCTTTTCACGCGCCTGCGCATCGCGAAACTCAATCATCTCCCGAAACTTCCATGTCGTATCAACATGCAGAAAGGGAAAAGGCGGCGGAGCGGGATAGAATGCCTTCATCGCCAGATGCAGCATCACCGACGAATCCTTACCGACCGAATAAAGCATTACCGGGTTGGAAAAACTTGCCGCAACCTCGCGAAAAATATGGATAGCTTCCGCCTCAAGGCGCTGAAGATGCGTCAGGTTCTTGGTCAGGGATGCATGATGCACGACTACTTACTCCCGGCAACCGGATGGGGACTCGATACTGGCGGGAGAGATGGCGAATGCCTTCATCCGGCGCAGGTGTGGCAAAAGCCACGATGCGCGCATTGTCGTGAAATGATGCGGAAAAGTGAAAGAAACCTATCGCGTATTGCAACTCGCTTGCGCGAAAAACTTACCGTATTTGCGCGCGGGGCCGGAACAAACTTGCGCGCGTCGGGAAAAGCCGCTTTTTGGCCAAGTCACGGAAAATCATACAATTTTTGTGATATTTAACGGGGTTTTGCTCTGAAGCTGCCCGTTATTCGGACAGCTCCAGAGCAAATTATTACCTGGTGAGGCTTGCCTGAACATCGTTCAGCGTCGCCTCGAGCGCGGACACCATCGTATCAACCTGCTGATCGTTGATGATGAGCGGCGGGCAGAAGGCAAGCGTATCGCCCATTGCGCGGGAAATGACGCCGCGCTCCTGAAGAACGGCGTTTGCCTTTGCGCCCAAAGCGCCGGTTGGTTCAAGGCCCGTCTTGGCCTGCTTGTCGGTAACAAGCTCGACACCGGCTATGAGACCAACGCCACGCACTTCGCCGACCAGAGGATGATCCTGCAACTCACGCAGGCGCTTCTGCATATAGGTGCCGCGGTCGCGCGCATTGGCGACCAGATCACGCTCTTCAATAATGGCGAGGTTTTCCAGCGCTACCGCTGCCGCCACCGGATGGCCAGATGCCGTGAAGCCCGTGCCAAGCGTGCCGATCTTGTGGCTTTCTTCGGCAATTGGCGCGTACACACGCTCGTTGATGAGGAAGGCCGAAATCGGCAGATAGGATGACGAAAGCTGCTTCGACATCACCAGAATGTCCGGTTTCATATCGAAAGTCTGGCTGCCGAACAGATTG
This sequence comes from Brucella lupini, assembly GCF_002252535.1. Classification (NCBI taxonomy): domain Bacteria; kingdom Pseudomonadati; phylum Pseudomonadota; class Alphaproteobacteria; order Hyphomicrobiales; family Brucellaceae; genus Brucella; species Brucella lupini. The sequence continues at coordinate 36,693 of NZ_NNRN01000047.1, read as the reverse complement.
CCTGTCCGTCCGAAGCCGCAAATAACCTCGTCGGCGATCAGCAGAATATCGTAGCGCTTGAGAACAGCCTGCACTTTTTCCCAATAGGTTTTGGGCGGCACGACTACGCCGCCAGCCCCCATCACCGGCTCGCCAATGAAAGCAGCGATGGTGTGAGGACCTTCCGCGATGATCAACTGTTCCAGCTCATCCGCCAGCCGCGTTGCGAATTGTTCCTCACTCTCGCCAGCCTGTCCTTCGCGATAAAAATGCGGGCAGCCCGTATGCAGGATACGATCGATCGGCAGATCGAAAGAACGGTGATTGTTGGGCAAGCCGGTCAGGCTGGCAGAGGCAATCGTCACACCGTGATAGCCGCGCTTGCGTGAGATGATTTTCTTGCGCTCCGGTTCACCCAGCGCATTGGAGCGATACCAGATCAACTTGACGACCGTATCGTTGGCTTCGGAACCTGAATTTGTGAAGTAGGCCTTGCTCATCGGAACAGGAGCCATTGAGACAAGCTTTTCTGCCAGATCAATGACAGGACCATGCGAACGGTAGGAGAATGTATGGTAGAAAGGCAGCTTCTTCATCTGTCGTGCAGCTGCTTCGGCCAGACGCGGTTCGGAAAAGCCCACGCCAACACTCCACAGTCCTGACATCGCTTCGATATAGCGCTTGCCCGATACATCTTCGACGTAAATGCCATCGCCACGCTCGATGACGAGCGGACCTTCCGCTTCGAGGCGGACAGCATCGGTATAAGAATGGAGATGATAACGGATATCGCGAGCTTCAAGAGAGTTTGGCTGAGCAGTCATTCATTGATCCTCCGGGAAAGATAATGAATTTGTAGCCCGTTTCAGAAAAAGCGCAAACCGGAAAGCCGCTGAAAAATGCCCTTCGGATCAAACCGCCGAGGGACTTGGAAGATATTTACAGAAGACCGAAAGTGCGGGCCTTGGCGACGGCCTGAACCTTATTCACCGCAACAAGCTTTGTGAGCACGTTGCTGATATGGAAATTCACCGTGCGCGTCGAAATATTGAGGATCGTGCCGATGATCTCGGCAGTCTTTCCCTCACTCGTCCAGCGCAGGATTTCCCGCTCGCGCATTGTCAGGTTCACTTCAGAAACGCAGTTCATCGTCGGAACATCAAGATGTTCATACATGGACAAATGCAGCAGATTGGCTGCGATCTGCATCTGGCGCCGCAACATTGAAATCTCGCCGGAAGATAATGCCGGGCCAGTTCTCAGGAAAGACAGCATTCCGAACACGCCTTGAGCAGCCCAACACGGCTGGGAAATCCCGACCTTGAGGCCGAAGCGCTGTGCATCCGCCCATATCTGTGGTGCTTCCGCAAAGAGCTTCGACGACCAGACCAATGGCTCTATGCTGTTCAGTGCCTTGCGAACCAATGGGTCAACATCCGCATATTTTCGGGCTGTATAGTGATCGGTCCATTCCTGCGGCAACGACCCAAAGCTGAGCCATTTGACCACGCCGTTCAACAAGGGAACGCGCATGACATACGCCGTATGTGCAAATCCGCACTGCCTGGCATAGGTGCCTATATATTCAAGGAGCTGTCCGGCATCGTCAGCAGATTGCATGGATTCATAAATTTGTTCCCATTTCATTGCAGACTTCCCAACGAAAAATATAACTATTGATGATTATTGAAATTCGAAGCATTTAAATAAAACGCCAACAAATCAGTAACACATCTATGTACTTTTCTCTATATACTAATCAGAAATGCATACATCTCCACCGGTTAAATATTACAGTAATCTAAATTATAAATTACTTTAATAAATACTTAATTATTACATGAAGCAAGGCCAGCTCTAAAACGCCAAATAAATCAACGGTTCTGGAACATGGAATGCCGAGCCGATGCAGTTACGTCTGCTGGTTTGTAGTCAACAAGCAACTACAAACCAGTCAAACGCACCCAATACATCTGTCAGAAATACGAGTATATGAGATTAAGCTAATCGAGTTGCGGCATTTGTCACGCCGCAGCCTCTTCGGGAGCTGCACCTGGGGTATAATTAAGAATCGGTGCGAGCCAGCGCTCGACTTCCTCTATCGTCATTCCCTTGCGGCTCGCGTAATCCTCGACCTGATCCCGTTCGACTTTGGCCACGCCGAAATAATAGCTTTCCGGATGGCCGATATAGAGACCCGATACGGAAGAGCCGGGCCACATCGCATAGCTTTCCGTCAATTCCACGCCCGTATTCGCAGTCGCGTCCAGAAGGCGGAACAGCGTCGTCTTTTCCGTGTGATCGGGCTGTGCCGGATAGCCCGGCGCAGGACGAATACCCTGATAGGGCTCACCGATCAGTTCTTCCGGCGAATAGGTCTCATTCGCCGCATAGGCCCAGAATTCCTTGCGCACGCGCTCATGCATCAGTTCCGCAAAGGCTTCGGCAAAACGGTCGGCCAGCGCCTTCACCAGAATGGCCGAGTAATCGTCATTGGCGCGTTCGAAACGTTCGGCTATGGCCACTTCACCAATACCTGCCGTCACAACGAAGCCACCGACATAATCCTGCTTTCCGCTTTCGGCAGGTGCTACGAAGTCGGACATCGCCACATTCGGACGACCATCGCGCTTGCTCAATTGCTGGCGCAGTGTGAAGAAAGTGGCAAGTTCCTCGTTCCGGCTTTCATCGGTGAAAAGACGAATATCGTCGCCGACCGCATTGGCGGGCCAGAAACCGACGACAGCTTTCGGCGTGAACCACTTTTCGTCGATGATCTTTTTCAACATCGCCTGAGCGTCGTCCCAGAGTTGCCGGGCTGCCTCGCCCTGCTTCTCGTCTTCAAGAATTGCCGGATAGCGGCCTTTCAACTCCCAGGTCTGGAAGAACGGCGTCCAGTCGATATAGCGGGCGATTTCGGCCAGATCGTAATCGTCGAAGGTCTTCGTGCCGGTGAATGTCGGCTTTGCCGGAACAAAATTATCCCAGTCGAGCTTATGCGCATTGGCGCGAGCACGAGCGATCGGCAGGCGCTGCTTTTCCGCTTCATTGCGCGCGTGAGCGGCTGCCACCTTGGCATATTCCCCGCGCAGACCGTCAACATAGGCCTGCTTGCCTTCCGGTGACAGCAGGCTCGAAACCACACCGACGGCACGGCTTGCATCGATGACGTAGACTGCCTGTCCGCGTTCATAGCGCGGATGAATCTTCACCGCCGTATGGACACGGCTCGTGGTCGCGCCGCCGATCAGAAGCGGAATATCGAAACCTTCGCGCTCCATTTCTGCTGCCACATGCGCCATCTCATCCAGCGAAGGCGTGATGAGGCCGGAAAGGCCAATGATATCCACCTTTTCGTCGCGCGCCACCTGCAAAATCTTCTGCGATGGCACCATGACGCCGAGATCGATGATCTCGTAATTGTTGCAGGCCAGCACAACGCCAACGATATTCTTGCCAATATCATGCACGTCGCCCTTCACGGTCGCCATCAGCACCTTGCCGGCGCTCTGACGTTCACCACCGCCAATGCCTTTTTCAGCATTGAGGCGCTTTTCTTCTTCCATATATGGCAGGAGAACGGCCACGGCCTGCTTCATCACACGGGCCGACTTGACCACCTGTGGCAGGAACATCTTGCCGGCACCGAACAGGTCGCCAACCACGTTCATACCGGCCATCAGCGGGCCTTCGATGACGTGCAACGGACGTTCGGCAGACTGGCGCGCCTCTTCCGTATCGGCTTCGATATATTCGGTAATGCCGTTGACCAGCGCATGTTCGAGGCGCTTTGCCACCGGCCATTCGCGCCAGGTCAGATCCTGCACCTTGGCTTCTTTCGAGCCGGAGTCGCGGAAACGTTCGGCGATTTCCAGCAAACGTTCGGTCGCATCGGAGCGGCGGTTCAACACCACATCCTCGCAGGCCTCGCGCAGTTCCGGATCGATGGCATCGTAAACCGCCAGCTGACCGGCATTGACGATGCCCATATCCATACCCGCCTGAATGGCGTGGTAGAGAAACACGGCATGCATCGCCTCGCGCACCGGCTCATTACCGCGGAACGAGAAGGAAAGGTTCGACACGCCACCCGAGACATGGACATGCGGCAAGGTCGCCATGATCTTGCGTGTCGCTTCAATGAAATCGACGCCGTAATTATTGTGCTCGTCGATACCGGTCGCCACCGCAAAAATGTTCGGGTCGAAGATGATGTCTTCCGGTGCGAAACCGACCTGTTCGGTCAGGATCTTGTAGGCCCGGGTACAGATTTCGATCTTGCGCGCCTCGGTATCGGCCTGCCCGGTTTCATCGAAAGCCATCACGACAACTGCCGCACCATAGGCGCGGACGAGCTTCGCATGATGAATAAAGGCCTCCTCGCCTTCCTTCATCGAGATGGAATTGACCACCGCCTTGCCCTGAACGCATTTCAGGCCAGCCTCGATCACTTCCCATTTGGAGCTGTCAATCATGATCGGCACGCGAGCGATATCCGGCTCGGCAGCAATCAGATTGAGGAATTCGACCATGGCCTTTTCGGAATCGATCAGGCCTTCATCCATGTTGATATCGATGATCTGGGCGCCGTTGACAACCTGATCGCGCGCGACGTCGAGTGCAGCAGCAAAATCGCCAGCCTTGATCAGCTTGCGGAAGCGTGCCGAGCCGGTCACGTTGGTGCGTTCGCCGACATTGACGAAAGGAATATCCTCGGTCAGCGTGAAGGGCTCAAGGCCCGACAAGCGCATCAGCGGCGCGACCTTGGCAGGCTTGCGCGGAGGATGTTTTGCGACGGCCTCGGCAATGGCGCGGATGTGTTCGGGCGTGGAACCGCAACAGCCGCCGACCACATTGACCATACCGTCGCGGGCAAAGCCTTCGATCTGGGCAGCCATCGCTTCCGGCGTTTCGTCATACTGGCCAAACTCGTTCGGCAGACCGGCATTCGGATAGGCGCAGATGAAGGTGTCGGCAATGGTCGACAATTCGTCGAGATGCGCACGCATAGCGTTGGCGCCGAGCGCGCAATTGAGGCCGATGGTAAATGGTTTGGCGTGACGCAACGAATGCCAGAATGCCGTTGGCGTCTGGCCGGACAGGGTGCGGCCGGAAAGATCGGTGATCGTGCCGGAAATCATCACCGGCAGGAAGATGCCCTTTTCCTCGAACACTTGTTCCGAGGCGAAGACGGCAGCCTTGGCGTTGAGCGTATCGAAGATGGTTTCAATCAGGATGATGTCGGAACCGCCGTCGATCAGCCCCCGGATCTGCTCGGCATAGGCGATGCGCAGATCGTCGAAGGTAACAGCGCGGTAGCCAGGATTATTCACATCCGGCGACAGGGAAGCGGTGCGGTTTGTCGGTCCAAGAGCGCCCGCAACGAAACGGCGGCGACCGTCCTTCTGCTCGGCGCGCAAGGCGGCGCGACGGGCCAGACGCGCACCGTCGCGGTTCAATTCATAGACCTGCTCTTCCATGCCATAATCGGCCTGGGCAATTGTCGTGGACGAAAACGTATTGGTTTCGAGAATATCCGCGCCCGCAATGGCGTAGGCATAATGGATTTCCTCGATAGCCTTGGGCTGCGTCAGGGTCAGAAGGTCGTTATTGCCCTGAAGCTGGCAGTCGCAGGCGCCGAAGCGCTCGCCGCGGAAATGCTCTTCATGAAAACCAAGTCCCTGAATCTGGGTTCCCATCGCGCCGTCGAGGATCAGGATGCGCTCACGCGCTGCCTTGGTGAGAGCTGCGAGCACTTCTGAGCCATCCGGCTGCGCAGCCGTTGCACCAAAAAGACCATCGAGGGAAGAGGCCATAAAACACCGCCTATATTCAATCTGTTACCAGGCAGCAGGTCTGTTCGGACACATAAACCTGAATCGCCCTTTATACGTACATCACGGAAGTCGCTTAATGACATAAACATATCTTTATGTCAATTCGGGGAGACTAATTCCTACCCCAAAATCAGAGCATCACCCATCTGTTGCCGCAACGAAGAAATCGTGACTGCGCAGGGCCACTGCTCCGCCACAATGTCCGGCCTAAAATAACGGCAGGGACGATATGTGTTGTTTATTTTTACGCGCATCTTATCCGAAAGCCGTTTCACATTTTTCGGTATGCGCTGTGAGGAGAGACCGATGAAAAGGTTTGCTTATTCCCTGTTTGCCGCATGTTTGTCACTCGGCATGGGACTATCCGCTGCTGCCGGAACTGCGAATGCGGCGCAGCCGTCTTTGATGGCGACACCGTCCGCCCAGGCTCCAGCACCGAATGTTCAGAACGTTCAGTATTACGACTATCGTGGTGACCGCCGCTATTGGCGGGAGCATCGTCGACACTGGCGGCATGATCGTCCGCGTTACCGCCCATACTATCGCTATGATCGCCGTTACTGGGGACCGCCGCCTGCTTATCGCTACCGTCCGGCACCGGTCTATCGCGGCGGCAACCCGCATGTGCGGTGGTGCTACAACCGTTATCGTTCCTACCGAGCCTACGATAATACGTTCCAGCCCAATTATGGGCCACGGCGCCAGTGCTACTCGCCATATCTCTAAAACGAAAAAGCCCCGGAAAACCGGGGCTTTTTTCTTAATCATACGGTTCAAAAATCAGGTTACATAAGCACCAATTGAAGCCGCGACCAGACCGATCGCAACCGCAATCATCACGCCATAAACGCGTGGCTTGTCAAACAGGACGGCAAAGGCCGCGAACCAGCTGACAACCGCAGCGCCCAGCGCGAATAAAAAGCCCGGCTTGTCGCCGTGGTACAGGTTAGCCGCCATGAGGCCGCCGATAATCAGCGCGCCAAAAACGATCATCAACCCTGTGGCATATCGCTCGTAATCGTCCATTTAAATTCCTTGGTTCCGCTCCCGCCGTGACAGGTGCCGGAAACTCTCGTCAATCCGTTTGGCCATTTAAGGGCATTGGCCGGTCGCCATCACACAATCATTATTCGTGTCGTTCTTCAACCATTTCGCTGCGCCATTTTTCGCAATTGTTGCGACTTTTCACGTGAACGTTCCTATCGTTGCCCGATAACCGGCATTTGTCCCGTTCAAAACCATGTTAATATGACTTCCATGGAATCGTCAGGCGTCACCATTTTCGAAACAGAGATCGGACCGTGCGGCATTGCCTGGCGCGGCCAGAAGATTGTGGGCGTCGAGATCGGGGATGCTGACGAGAAGGAAACCCGCTATCGGCTCGGTGAGCGGTTCCCCGGTGCCGAAGAAGTCGACATGCCCTCCTTCGTCAGCAATGCAATCCAGGGTGTGCGCGCGCTTCTGGCAGGCGCCGATGTCGATTTTTCAGGTACACCGCTGGCGCTGGATGCCCAACCAGATCTCAACCGGCAGGTCTATGAAATCATTCTTGAGCTGAAACCGGGCGAGACAACGACCTATGGTGCGATTGCCCGAAGGATCGGCGATGTGAGTCTCTCACAGGCTGTCGGCTATGCACTGGGCAAGAACCCGTTTCCGATCATTGTGCCCTGTCACCGGGTGCTCGGCGCCAATGGCAAGGTCGGCGGCTTTTCGGCGGCAGGTGGCACGGCGACCAAACTGAAGCTTCTCAATATCGAGCGAGCAAAAACGTCCAGCGAGCCCGATCTTTTCGGCGGCCTGCCGCTACAGGAAAGACCACAGGCCGACTGGTAGTTATTTTACGCATTTCCGCACGCAAGACCGCTTCGCGCTTTTGCTGGAAATGCTTTAGCGCTTGTCTGTCATAACATCAGCTGAAAAGCGCAATTCGCGCATCGGACGCACCAGTTGCGTCGTCGCGTCATAGGTCGGATGCTTCTTGAAAGCGAAAAGCGCTTCCTCATCTTTGAACTCGGCATAAACCACGAGATCAATGCGGTCGCACATCGGATCGACCCTGGAATTTGGCAGAACTTCAAAAAGGTCAGCATGGGGAATGGTGCCAAGTTGCTCCAATCCCTTTTTGACAGTCTCTATATCCTGACCTTCTTTGACGCTGAAGAAAACAATATGCCGGATCACGCCGCGACTCCCTGAATTTGGTGAGGCGTGTCTAGCGCATCAAGGCGTGCAGAAAAATGGCAAATTTGAGCGATGTGCCTAACTTGCCTTGACACGCCGCCAGGCAAACCCGGCTTCCTCCGGTACTGATCCACGTCCCGGCTGATAATAGCCGGGCGTATCGACCAGACGATTTTCGCCAAGACGGCCCTGCGCCACCTTGTTGCTCACCTGAAGGCTGTCGAAACCGGTGCGCAGCATCAGGGCGGCCTGATCGATCAGCACGTCGCCAACGGCGCGCAACTCGCCCGCAAAGCCTTCGCGGCGCAAAATCTCCGCCTTGGAATAGGAACGCCCGTCATTAAAGGCCGGAAACTGCAAGGCGATCAGCGGCACGCTGCCCAGATCATCCCGAAGCGGATCAATGGCTTCGCCCGGCGCCACCGAAACGCCGATCCGGCGATTGGAGGCGCGGCGGCGCTCCTCATCCAGTCCGAGCCAGACGGCCAGCGGAATGATGATTGCCGGGGCATCGCCCGCCGTTTCAAGATCGTCGGCAAAGACATAGTCGTCTTCGCGAAAGCCCTCGGCAGACCAGAGTTTGGTTTCGTTGATATCGCTCATTTCCGGTCACCTGCTCCCAAATTCTTCAAACTATCGGACAGACCCGACAGATGGATGCCGCATTCTGTCTTTTCCGATCCGGCCCAGCGTCCGGCTCGCTGATCCTCGCCCTCGCTCACGGGCCGTGTGCAGGGCATGCAGCCAATGGAACGATAGCCCTGCGCGATCAGCGGATGCGGCGGCAGGTCGTGTTTTTCGGCATAGGCCTTGAGATCGGCTGCCTGCAAACGCGCCAGCGGATTGATACGAATGCGCGAACCGACCGATTCGAATACCGGCAGGCTTTCGCGGGTCGATGCCTGAAACTGCTTGCGGCCCGTCATCCAGGCCCGATAAGGGGCCACGGCGCGCGCCATCGGCTCGACCTTGCGGATGAAGCAGCAGCGATCCTTATCGGTCATCGACAAAGCGCCAAACGGGTCTTCCGTCCTGACACTGTCTTCCAGCGGCAGAATATCCTGCACATCGGTCAATCCCAGCCGGTCCACCAGATCATGACGATAATCAAGTGTCGCCCGGAAATGCTTGCCCGTATCGAGAAACAGAACCGGCGTCGCCGGATCGATTTGCGAAATCATATGCAAAAGCACAGCCGATTCCGCGCCAAAGGAAGACACGACCGCGATCTGCCCCTCATAGAGTTCACGCGTGACGAGCGCGATCACATCCTGCGGGGAAGACGCACCGTGGCTTGCCTCCAAAAGGCGGGCTTCGGCGGCAGCGCTTTCTTCAGCATCAAGCTGCACGGCTTATTTCTCCATAAAGCGCGCGTTTGAACGGCTCCATGCCAACCCGGCGATAGGCGGCGAGGAAGTTTTCCTCCGGACTTTCGCGCAAGCCCAGATAGGTATCCACGACCGTTTCGATGGCATCCACCACTTCTTCCGAGGAGAAGCCGCGACCGGTGATGTCACCGATGGTCGAATGCTCGTCCGCCGAACCGCCAAGCGTGATCTGATAAAGCTCTTCGCCCTTCTTCTCGACACCCAGAATGCCGATATGGCCGACATGGTGATGACCGCAGGCATTGATGCAGCCGGAAATCTTGATCTTGAGATCGCCGATCTCAAGCTGGCGCTGCTGGTCGCCGAAGCGCTCGGAAATGCGCTGCGCCACCGGAATGGAGCGTGCATTGGCAAGGGCGCAATAATCGAGACCGGGACAGGCGATGATATCGGTGATGAGACCGGCATTCGGCGTCACCAGACCGTCCGATTGCAGCAGATCGTACACGGCTGCGAGATCGGCCTTGGCCACATGCGGCAGAACCAGATTCTGCTCGTGGCTGACGCGGATTTCATCAAAGGAATAGGTCTCGGCAATATCCGCCACCAGTTCCATCTGCTCGGCGCTCGCATCGCCCGGAATGCCACCAATGGGCTTGAGCGAAATGGTGACGACGGCATAATCCGGGTTCTTGTGCGGCGTGACATTGCGCGCCACCCAGCTTGCAAATTCCGCATCGGCCTTCTGCGTGACGGCCAGCACTTCCCAGCCTTCCGGCCGTTGCGGCAGGTTCGGCATGCGGAAATAGCTTTCGATGGCGTCGATATCGCGCTGCGGCAGCTTCAATTCGCCATTGCGGATTTCGTCCCACTCGGCATCGATCTCGCGGGTCAGCTCTTCAACGCCCGTTTCATGGACGAGAATCTTGATGCGCGCCTTGTATTTGTTGTCGCGACGGCCATGCAGATTATAAACGCGCACGATGGCCGTCACATAGGTCAGCATGTCCTCGATGGGCAGGAAGTCGCGGATTTTCTTGGCCACCATCGGCGTGCGGCCCTGACCGCCGCCAATATAGACAGCCAGCCCCAGATCGCCCGCCTCGTTCTTCTTCAACTGCAAGCCGATGTCATGCACCTGAATGGCGGCGCGGTCATGGTCCGAGCCGACGATGGCAATCTTGAACTTGCGCGGCAGATAGGAAAACTCCGGATGCAGCGACGACCACTGGCGCAAAATTTCGGCGAATGGGCGCGGATCGGCCACTTCGTCGGCGGCAGCGCCCGCGAAATGATCGGCCGTCACATTGCGAATGCAATTGCCGGAGGTCTGGATGGCGTGCATCTCGACTTCTGCCAGCTCTTCCAGAATACGCGGAACGTCCTTCAATGCTGGCCAGTTATACTGGATATTCTGGCGTGTTGTGAAATGGCCGAAGCCGCGGTCATAGACGCGGGCAATGTGGCCGAGCTTCCGAAGCTGGCGGCTCGAAAGCGTGCCATAGGGAATTGCCACGCGCAGCATATAGGCGTGCAGTTGCAGATAGAGGCCATTCATCAGACGCAGCGGCTTGAACTGGTCTTCGGTCAGCTCCCCGGTCAAACGGCGCTCGACCTGATCCTTGAACTGGGCAACGCGGGCCGCAACAAAATCGCGGTCGAATTCATCGTAACGATACATAGGCTAGGTCCAAATCCACAATCAGGAGGCGCGCTTCAATTCAGGCTTTTCGAGGGGCAAATCGCCAAAGGTCACGATGGTCGGGCCGGAAAGACGGATGCGCTCGCGCAGACGGATGGGGTAAAGTCCCTCCTCGCGCTCCTCGACATCGATCACGTTCACATCGACAACCAGATTGGCTTTTGCTGCAACCTTGCCCGCGTCTTCAAGCGCTTCGACGGCCTCTACGTGACGAGCGACCAGCGCGCCGTCGATGGTTTCCTGCCAGGAGCCGTCGGCACCGAGCCATACAGCCTGCCCGTCGATCAGCCGGTTTGCAGTGAGAACTTTTACAACCATTTCCAAACTCCAAACTTTTGTTAACCGCGCATCCTGCGGGTTTAGGCTGCGACGGAAACCGGCCTGAGGGCCAGCGCTTCGGCTTTGTCGATGGCGGCACCGGCGACCGCATCGCCAATGATCACCATGACCGGACCGGAAAGTTCCTTGCGGCTTTCCAGATCCGGCAAATCTTTCAGCGTGCCGTGGAACAGGCGCTTGTCCTGCCGGCTCGCATTTTCCACCACCGCCACGGCGGTATCTTCGTGCAGGCCCGCACCAATCAGCCGCGCGGCAACCGATGCCGCGACGGTCGAGCCCATATAGACGGCAATGGTTGCGCCGGAGACGGCGAGCTTCGCCCAGCCCGGTAGCACGTCGCCGGTCATGTCATGGCCGGTGGTGAACACCAGCGACGAGGCGACACCGCGCAGCGTCAGCGGCAGTTCCATGTCGGCTGCGGCGGCAAAGGCAGAAGTGATGCCGGGCACGATTTCGAACCCGATACCGGCGGCACGCAGTGCGGCCATTTCTTCACCTGCGCGTCCGAACACCAGCGGATCGCCGGATTTCAGCCGCACAACGCGCTTGCCTTCCCGCCCGAGCGTTACCAGCAGGCGGTTGATCTCTTCCTGGCTCTTGGAATGGCAGCCTTTGCGCTTGCCGACGGCAAGACGCTCGGCATCGCGGCGCCCCATGGCGATGACGCCTTCCGGCACCAGCGCATCATGCACAATCACATCGGCTTCCATCAAGGCGCGATGGGCGCGCAGGGTCAGCAGGTCTTCGGCACCCGGACCGGCACCGACCAGCCAGACATAACCGGCGGCATTGTCGCGCTGCTTGATCAGGTCGCTCGCGGCTTTCTGTGCTTCCTCCCGGTCGCCATTCTCGATGGCATGGGCGACGCGGCCCGAAAAGAACCCGCGCCAGAAGCTGCGGCGCGCCAGCCCCTTCGGCAAGGCGCGCTCGACCAGCGGACGCCAGCTTTCGGCAAAATGCGCAAGCTCACCCAGACGCGGCGAGAACGCGGCATCGATACGCGCGCGAACCATCTGTGCCAGAACGGGGGCCGTCCCTTCCGAACCAATCGCAATCGTCAGCGGCGCACGATTGACAATGGCGGGTGTCAGGAAATCGCAAAGTGCGGGACGGTCGACAACATTGACCGGAACCCTCTCGGCCTTGACCACGGCAGCAATGGCGCGATCCTGCGCCTCATCGCCAGTCGCCACGAAAACAAGCTTTGCGCCTTCAACGTGTTCGGGCGCAAAAGGTACAGCCACATGCTCCGCGCCATGGTTTGCAATGAAATCGGCCAGATGATGTTCTGTTTCTTCAGCAACGATGCGAAGGCGTGCTGACGTCTGCGCCACGAGGCGCGCCTTGTTCAAAGCTTCCTCGCCGCCGCCAACGACGACAACCACCTCTTCCGAGACCCGGAAGAAGGCAGGAAAATCAGCCAGTAAACGCTTTTGCGATAGAGACACGGCACCATCCTTGGGAGCATTTCCAGCGAAAGTGGATACTGGTTTCGCGTGCGGAAATGCGTCTTGTAAAAGTTGGTGCCATTATCCGTTGAGCGGCGTGATTTTATAAGAAATGGGCTTGCGCGTGAAAATGACGGCGAGCATCACTTTTCCTCAAAACAGAGGAATACGGGATTTTAATTTCCCGTAATGCCGGAAATATACCCCACAATTTTTATAGGATTTACATAGACTTATCAGTAGTTGCCGCTCGTGAAGAATGCCGGAACATGTTTTGGCCACCGTCGCGGCAGCACGGCAATCAGATCGAAACGCAGCGACAGGCGGGCATGGTCGGGCTGGCGTTGCAGCCAGAGATCGGCTGCGGCTTCGATGCGGCGCATGGCCTGCGGCGTGACAGCGAGGTGCGCTGCTTCCAGACTGCTCCGCGCCTTGACCTCAACGATCAAAATCAGATTGCCACGCCGGGCGATCAGATCGATTTCGCCGAGCCGTGTTCGATAGCGCCGGGCGACGATCCGAAAACCTTTCAGAAGAAGAAGCACGGAAGCAAAACGTTCGGCACTGTGTCCGCGAAAGAAAGCAGTTCGCTTCTTCTCGCGGAGGTCTGTCATCGCTGATCCGATTTCAATTGCATGAGACGCTGATAGAGAACCGATTTCTGTCCGCCGGTCATACGTGCTGCCTCGCCTGCGGCCTTGGATGGCGGCAACTCTGCGACAAGCGACAGCAGCAGCTTGTCGATGTCTTCCTCGCTTTGCGGAACGGCATTGCCCGTTGGCGGCCCCACTAGCAGAACGACTTCACCGCGAATGCGATCTTCGCCGTCAAACTCGGCTGCAAGCTCGCCCAGCGGTGCAGTGCGAATGGTCTCGTAGGCCTTGGTCAGTTCGCGGCAGAGCGCGCCCATACGATCCGGCCCGAACACTTCAGCCATTTCCGCCAGCGTTGCCGCTGTCCGGTTTGGCGATTCATAGAACACCAGCGTTGCGTCGATGCCTTTGAGGCTTTCGAGCTTCGACTGTTTTTGCCCATGCTTGGAGGGCAGAAAGCCGCAGAACATGAAGGCGTCGGTCGGCAGGCCCGAAGCGGCAAGTGCGGCCAGAACGGCGGAAGCACCCGGAATAGGTACGACACGAATGCCCGCCTCGCGCGCTTCGCCCACCAGACGGAAACCGGGATCGGAGACGAGCGGCGTTCCGGCATCGGACACCAGCGCAACGCTTTTGCCCGCTGACAGAGCCGCTATCAGCTTTTCACCGGCTTCGGCGGCATTGTGTTCGTGATAGCTGATGGGGCGGCGCGCTATACCATAGCGGTCGAGCAGAACGCGGGTTACGCGCGTATCTTCGCAAGCCAGAATATCGACGGACGCCAGCGTTTCGATACCGCGCAGCGTCATATCGCCGAGATTTCCGATGGGGGTCGAGACGATATAAAGAGCAGGTTCCAGTGGCCGGGCGCGCATTGTCGTGCCGCCAACCACATATTCCCGTCGCCCCTCGCCTGCTTCGTCCGTCATTATAAGTTCCTTATGCCGCCAAGTCGGCAACCAGCGCGTCGAGCACCAGCGCACCATCTGGCGTTGCGCGAATGATGCTGCCGCTCATCGGTTCGATCATGCCTTCCGCGATCAGTTTCGCAAGTCGCTTTTCATCAACTGCATGGCCAGAAAGTCGCTCATAGCGGGCAAGATCGATGCCTTCGCGTAAACGCAAGCCCATCATCAGGAATTCGTCGCCTTCCTGTCCGCCATCGAGATATTCTTCTTCGATAATGCCGTGGCCATTGCGCTCGACCTTATCCAGCCAGGTTTCCGGATGTTTTTCGGTCATGGTGACGGTACGAATATCATTTTCCACGAAACGCCCATGCGCGCCGGGACCAATGCCGACATATTGCCCGTAACGCCAATAGACGAGATTGTGCTGTGACTCGCGCCCCGGCACCGCGTGGTTGGAGATTTCATAGGCAGGAAGGCCGTGCTCTGCCGTTACCCTTTGCGTTTCCTCATAAAGGGCTGCAGCGTGATCCGGCTCGGGCGTCGTCAGCTTGCCAGCCTTCCAGAGATTATAGAACTGCGTGCCTTCCTCGATCGTCAGCTGATAGAGCGACAGATGATCGGCAGCAAGCCCGATGGCCTCTTTCAGTTCCTCCCGCCAGGCCTCGATTGTCTGGTTCGGGCGTGCGTAGATCAGATCGAAGGACAGGCGCGGGAAAATCTCGCGTGCCAGCCGAATGGCCGCCTTGGCTTCCTCGACCGAATGCATGCGTCCGAGACGGCGCAAATCGGGATCGTTGAGTGCCTGAATGCCAAGCGACACGCGGTTAACGCCTGCCGCGCGATAGCCGCGAAAACGATCAGCCTCCACACTGGTCGGGTTGGCTTCCAGCGTCACCTCAATGTCCGGCGCTACCGACCAATGGGACGCGATCCCATTGAGAAGTGCACCCACGGTTTCCGGCTGCATCAGCGACGGCGTGCCGCCACCCAGGAATATGCTGGTGATCGTGCGTGGGCCGGTGCGCTCACGCAAGGTTTCCATCTCGCGAAGAAATGCTTCCGAAAAACGCGCCTGATCGACCGGCTTGTGACGAACATGGCTGTTGAAGTCACAATAAGGGCATTTGGCCAGACAGAATGGCCAATGCAGGTAAACGCCAAACGCATTTTCCCCATTTGCACGCGCGATTGGGATCGACCCGGCGGCATTTGCGCGAGCAGCATCTATTGCCTGCAAAGGGGGAAACAGCTTGTTCATTTTGCGGATGCCGGCTCCACATTAAGCACTTTTTCGGCGAAAAGCTTGAAAGCACGGGCACGGTGCGACAGGGCCGAAGCATCACCTGGCTTCCAGCCGTGCTTCTCATCGGCAGTCATTTCGCCGAACGTCTTTTCATAGCCATCGGGCAGGAAAATCGGGTCGAAACCGAAACCCGTAGTGCCACGCGGCGGCCAGACAATAGCGCCCTCGACTTCGCCACGGAAATATTCAGCCTCCCCATCCGGCCAGGCAAGGCAGATTACGGATACGAAACGCGCCTTGCGCTGCTGTGGCGCAACGGCAGCCTTTTCTTGCAGCAGGTTCTCGACCTTCTGCATCGCCATGTCGAAATCGCGTGTGCCGTCTTCCGTCTCGGCCCAGTTTGCCGTGTAGACTCCCGGATCGCCATCGAGCGCATCGACCATCATGCCGGAATCATCCGAAAGTGCTGGCAGCCCCGTTGCTTCAGCTGCTGCAAGCGCTTTGATATAGGCGTTTTCCTCAAACGTGGTACCGGTTTCATCCGGCTCCGGCAGGCCAAGAGCGGCAACCGAACTGACCTCAAAGCCGAACGGGCCGATCAGACCGTCGAACTCCTTCAGCTTGCCCGCATTGTGCGAAGCGACGATCAGCTTGCCCTGTTCCAGTTTTCTCATTTTCAGTTCCACAGTTTGGGTTCGGCAATCTCCAATGAATTGCCGGATGGATCACGGAAGTAGATCGAATGCGCACCATTCGGCCAGTCGAACTCGGCCTCGATTGCTATGCCATGTTTTGCCAGATGGTTGCGCCAGCGTTCCATCTCCTCGCGGCTTGCAGCAAAACATACATGGCCGGGACCGCTTGTGCCATGGGACGGCACGGGCAAGTGCTCTGGCAATGGCGGCTTCAACGTCTCTTCGGCCTTGAAGAGAAGCAATATGCCGTCGCCGCACCGGAAAAATGCGTTGCGCTCGCTCACTTTCCCGACCGGCTCCAGACCCATAATGCCGTGATAGAACCCTATAGCCTCCGCGACATCGCGGACATAGAGCGCCGTTTCAAGGATGCGTGCTGCGCGCATGGATGAAGTCTCCTCGGTGTATGGAGCAGACCTCGTTCCTATCAGGCGACGGCCATCTTCTGCAAGGACACAAGGCGATCAATGCCGCCGCGAGCCAGCTTCATCAGATTGGCAAACTCTTCTTCCGAGAAAGGTGCACCTTCCGCCGTTCCCTGAATTTCAACAATTCCGCCCTTGCCGGTCATCACGAAATTGCTGTCGGTCTCGGCGACAGAGTCTTCGGCGTAGTCCAGATCAAGCACCGGCTCGCCCTCGTAGATGCCGCAGGAAATCGCCGCGATATGATCTTTCAGAACCTTCTCGACGCGCACCATCTGGCGCGCTTCCATCCAGCGCAGGCATTCATGAAGCGCTACCCAGCCGCCGGTGATGGCTGCCGTCCGCGTGCCGCCATCGGCCTGAATGACATCGCAATCTACCGTGATCTGTACTTCGCCGAGTGCCTGCATGTCCACGACGGCGCGCAAGGAGCGTCCAATCAGACGCTGGATTTCCTGCGTGCGTCCGCCCTGCTTACCGGCAGCGGCTTCGCGGCGCATGCGGTCGCCGGTCGAACGCGGCAGCATGCCGTATTCCGCCGTGACCCAGCCCTTGCCCGTATTGCGCATCCAGCCCGGCACCTTTTCCTCAAGGCTTGCGGTGCACAACACATGCGTATCGCCAAACTTGACGAGGCAGGAGCCCTCGGCATGTTTGGAGATGCCGCGTTCGAAAGAAACGGCACGCATTTCGTCAGCCGCACGCTTGGATGGACGCATAGAAATTTCCTCGATTCATTTTTCCGGTGCGGCTTTTTAGGCTTCCCGGTCGCAAATAGAAAGCCATTCTGCCCGAAAAACCGTCAGAGATGTTGAGAGGCCTGTCACTATAGCCTAAAGGCTTTGACGCTTTGACTTGCGACCTTATATTTGGCGTATGCTATTTCCAGTGTGGCGAATCCGAAATTCGCATCATCTGGGAACAGCGCTGTGAACGAATTTCGGATTCAAAGCCACACTAGGGTTCGCGACCATATTATGATGAAAACGCCGGAACACCAGCTTTTGAGTTCGCTCGACCAGCGTTCGCGCGATATTTTCCGGCTGATTGTGGAAACCTATCTGAACGATGGCGATCCGCTTGGCTCGCGCAATCTCTCACGACTGCTGCCACACACGCTTTCACCTGCCACGATCCGCAATGTGATGAGCGATCTCGAGCATCTGGGTCTCATCTACGCACCGCATGTCTCAGCCGGACGCCTGCCGACCCAGATCGGGCTACGCTTCTTTGTCGATGCGTTTCTCGAAGTGGGCGATCTGCCGCCGGAGGAACGCTCCTCCATTGAGGCGCAGGTTCGTTCCGCCGGAATGAACAATTCGGTCGAAAGCGTTCTTACCGAGGCAAGCCAAGTTCTTTCAGGTCTGTCGCGCGGCGCGGGCCTCGTGCTTGCCACCAAAGCGGAAGGGGCACTCAAGCACATCGAATTCGTTCGTCTCGAACCGACACGGGCACTGGCTGTTCTTGTCATGCAGAACGGCGATGTCGAAAACCGCGTCGTCAATCTGCCCGTCGGCATCAGCAATTCGCAGCTGGTCGAGGCATCGAACTTTCTCAACGCACACATCCATGGCCACACGCTTTCCGAAGCCAAAGCCGAATTGAAAAAGCTGACGGAAGAAACACGGCAGGAACTCGATCAGCTATCGCAGGAACTTGTTGCCCAAGGGCTGGCGGTCTGGAGCGGGGCTGGAACGGATCAACCGGCGCGGCTGATCGTTCGCGGTCGCGCCAATCTTCTGGAAAACATCCATGCGCAGGAAGACATCGAGCGCCTGCGCCATCTGTTCGATGATCTTGAGACCAAGGACGGCATGGTCCAGCTTCTCGATCTCGCCGAAGCCGGTTCGGGTGTCCGCATCTTCATTGGTTCGGAGAACAAGCTTTTCTCCCTTTCCGGCTCATCGCTGGTGGTCGCCCCCTATCGCGACAGCGAGCAAAGGGTTATTGGTGCTCTGGGAGTCATTGGGCCCACACGGCTCAACTATGCGCGGATCGTTCCCATGGTGGACTACACCGCTCAGATCGTTTCCCGGCTCCTGCGGTAACTGTGAGATTTGCCGGGACAAACCAAGTCCCTGAAAATAGACCTTGATTTTACTGGCATGAAACTCGATATCCGCCCCAGAAGATATTCAAGACGGAAGTAGCATTATGGCTGACGAAAAAAACAAATCCCAGAACCCCGATCTTGAGCAGCGCGACATCAACAATCCCCGGGATCGTGAGGCGCTGAACCGAGCTGCCGACGATTTTCTGAAAGCGCGCAAGGCTGAAGCTCGTGCGGAAGTTGCCGAAGACGAAGCCGAAGCGGCAGTAGATGAAACCGCAAACCGGATCGCGATGCTCGAAGCTGACAATGGCGAGCTGAAGGATCAGCTCCTGCGTGCTGCAGCCGAGATGGAAAACCTTCGCAAGCGCACCCAGCGCGATGTGCAAGATGCGCGCACCTATGCCGTGACCAACTTCGCTCGCGACATGCTGTCGGTCTCTGACAATCTCCGCCGCGCGCTCGACGCTATTCCTGCTGATGCTCTGGCGACCGATGCCAGCCTGAAGTCGCTCGCAGACGGCGTCGAAATGACCGAACGCGCCATGCTGCAGGCTCTGGAGCGTCACGGCGTCAAGAAACTTGAACCGGAAGGCGAGAAGTTCGATCCGAACTTCCATCAGGCCATGTTCGAAGTGCCTAATCCGGATTTGCCGAACAACACCGTCGTGCAGGTCGTGCAAGATGGTTACGCCATCGGCGACCGTGTTCTGCGCCCGGCCATGGTCGGTGTGTCCAAAGGCGGCCCGAAGGCGACTGCCGACAACGGCGCTTCCGAAGGCAATGGCTGATTATATCAGCAATAACGGATGAGTATTGGAGCGGCGGCTTTGTCTGCCGCTCTTTTCATATCTGCAGTCCAGTTTGCGATAGAGCGCATTTCGATCTGACTGGATCGGATCAGCGGTCTAACCTATTCTATTTTAATCATAATCTTATCGATCCTCGTTTCACTCCGGTCGGATTATGCTCTAAGGTGCATATTGCTATTGGCGCGAACCGGTGAAAAATTGTCACTGGAAGTGTGGAGGAGAGCTGCAGCGTGACGATTCCTGAGTTTTTGAACTTCGCAGGCGTTTTCGTTTTCGCTGCGACCGGCGCTCTTGCAGCATCGCGACGCCAGCTCGATATCATCGGTTTTCTGTTCCTTGCCAATATCACCGGTATTGGCGGCGGAACGTTCCGCGATCTCGTCCTCGGTGCACCGGTTTTCTGGGTTGTCGAGCCGACTTATCTGCTGGCGGGTACGCTGGCGGCTATCTTTGTCTATTTCACCGCACACATGGTCGAGTCGCGCTATCGAGTCCTGCTCTGGCTCGATGCCATTGGTATGGCCGCCTATACCGTAATAGGTGCAGCCAAGGGACTGGCGCTCGGTTTCGGACCATCCGTCGCCATTGTGACCGGCATTTCAACAGCCACTCTGGGCGGCATATTGCGCGATATGGTGGCGGGCGAGCCTTCCGTGCTAATGCGTCGCGAAATCTATGTCACGGCTTCGCTTGCCGGTGCGTGTCTCTATGTCCTGCTTGCCTGGTTGCAGGTCGAGCCAGCTATATGTGCGATTGCAGCGGCTCTGACCGCGTTTCTCATTCGCGGCGGCGCACTTTATTTCGGCTGGACATTGCCCGTCTATAAAAGCCGCCCCGGACGCACTGAAGAAGAGCTTCAGCGCGACCGGATCATCAGGCCGGAATAAATCTTAAACAAGGCCAGCCTGGCCTGCAGCGGCCTGCAGGCTGAGCTGCGGACGCGGCCCCATCTGCTGGATAATAAGCCCCGCCGCCAATGAACCAAGACGGGCGCAATCTTCCAGTGAACGCTCGTTCGTATAACCGTAAAGGAAACCAGCTGCGTAGAGATCGCCTGCGCCGGTCGTATCGACCAGCGCGTCGATTTCAATAGCTGGGACGGTCAAGGTCTGGTCAGGTGTGACGACGACCGCACCTTTTTCCGAACGGGTGATGATCGAAAGCGCGCAGTCCATACGCATGGAGGCAATCGCCGTTTCAAGCGACTTCGTCTTATAGAGCGACTTGGCCTCATCCTCATTGGCGAAAACGATATCGACAGTGCGCGAGCGCATGAGTTCCAGAAACTCTTCGCGATACCGGTCGACACAAAACGGATCGGAAAGCGTCATCGCCATCTGGCGCTTCTTTTCGTGCGCGATCTTCGATGCCATGACGATGGCTTCCTTCGCGCGCGGCGGGTCCCACAGATAGCCTTCGAAATAGGTCACCTTCGCATCGGACACCTTGGAGGTTTCGACATCTTCCGGTCCGAGTTCCACGCAGGCACCGAGATAGGTGTTCATCGAGCGTTCGCCATCCGGCGTCACGAAAATCATGGAGCGAGCAGTCGGCGATCCCTTTTCCAGCGGACGGGTGTCGAATGCAACGCCTTGCGCGCGGATATCATGCGCGAAAACACGGCCCAGATGATCGGTCGCAACCTTGCCGAAATAGGCCGAGCGTCCGCCAAGGCTTGCCACACCTGCTGCGGTATTTCCGGCACTGCCACCCGACATTTCTGTTGCCGGACCTGCAATCCGGCCATAGAGCAATTCAGCACGCTCTGCATCGATCAGGTTCATCGCGCCTTTGACGATTCCATTCGTTTCCAGAAAAGAGTCATCAGTGCGCGAAAGAATATCGACAATGGCATTGCCGATGCAAAGAACGTCGAATGTGGCCATGAGCGCGAGAAGCTCCCCTTTTGATTAGTCTCCTATCCGGCAAAACAGATCGTCATCAGAAAAGTCGCTATGCACTTTTCCGCGACATGCGTTGGGCCGGATATGCGGCAGTCATGTGGGTGCCGGTTTAGCGGTTTGAAACCCCTTTGGCTACCCTGCAAGCCTCCCACATTGTGGGTAGTGCAGCTTGCGCCAAGATGAAGGCATACCTATTTCCATCTTCGTCTACAGTCGGAATTGGGTCGAAAATGATCTTAGATGCTGCATTGAAAGCTCTGAAACGCCTGACCACGCCAGAATTGCGTGCAGTTTTCTGGAAAACTCTCGGTTTGACGCTGTTGCTGCTGATCGGTCTTTGGGCGGCAGTTCGTCAAATCTTTTTTACTTTTGCCTGGCCGTGGATGGAGCAGATACTGCCCGGCATGCCGGAATGGGCGGGCTGGTTTGGTATCGTTGCCGCTATTGTCGCAGGCCTTGGTCTGGCGCTTGTTCTCGCATTGATGATCGCACCTGTCACTGCACTTGTGGCAGGTCTCTTTCTCGATGACGTCGCCGAAGTGGTCGAACGCGAAGACTATCCGAACGATCCACCCGGTACGCCTTTGCCGACCGGCCGCTCTATCGTTGTCTCGCTGAAATTCCTCGGTATCGTCATCCTCGGCAACATCGTCGCCCTGTTCATGCTGTTCATACCCGGCGTCAATCTGATCGCCTTCTTCGTCATCAATGCCTATCTGCTCGGGCGGGAATTCTTCGAGTTTGCCGCTATGCGTTATCATTCCGAAGCCGAGGCCAAGGCGCTGCGGTCACATTATAGCGTAACCGTCTTCCTGGCCGGGCTGCTGATTGCAGGCTTCATGGCTATCCCCATCGTCAATCTGCTGACACCGCTTTTTGCGGCAACGATGATGGTCCATCTGCACAAGGCTGTCTCGCAACGCGAAGCCCGGCTCACGCCTGCGGCGGCAAGGGGATAAGCGGCGCAGGAATGTCGCAGGTTTTCGCCGGATATTTGCAGATATCGGCAATCACACATTTCTCGCATTCCGGCTTGCGCGCCTTGCACACGTAACGCCCATGCAAGATCAGCCAGTGATGCGCATGAAGCATGTATTCTGCGGGGATGACCCGGACGAGGATGGCTTCCACGGCCTCTGGCGTTTTTCCCGGAGCAAGACCAATCCGATTGCCGATGCGCAGGATATGCGTGTCCACCGCCATTGTCGGCTGGCCGAAAGCCATATTCAGCACCACATTGGCCGTCTTGCGGCCAACACCCGGCAGCTTTACCAGTTCGTCCCGGTCCCCCGGCACTTCTCCGTCATGATCGCGGATCAAGGCTTCGGACAGGAGAATGACGTTCTTTGCCTTGTTCCGCCAAAGACCAATGGTGCGAATGTGGTCGCCGACTTTCTCTTCGCCCAGCGCCAGCATTTTCTGCGGCGTATCGGCAATTGCGAAGAGCCCGCGCGTCGCCTTGTTGACCCCGGCATCGGTGGCCTGTGCCGACAAAACCACGGCGACAAGAAGCGTAAAGGCATTCACATGCTCAAGCTCGCCCTTCGGCTCCGGTCTCTGAATGGAGAAACGGCGAAATATCTCATGGATTTCATCGGCCGTATAAAGCGTACCACGCACCCGACGTTGAGGGCGGGTGGCGGCAGAAACGTTCACAGGCGATTTGATTTTGGCCTTTTCCATTCCGTCTCTATAATAGTTTCTTGATCGACAAAACAATCAGCAGCTTGCCGCAGGCCAGTATAGGCCGGGACAATCTGCCAGACGACCTGAATGCTATGCATCACCCAGACGGCGCAGAACCTGATCGGTTCGACAAACCCATTTTCGAAGCTCTCCTCACCCCCTATCGTTCGCTGGGACGTACGGGCTTCACCATATTGATGAGCGCTCTGATCGGCTGCTGGATGTTCGTCGGTATTCTTTTCTGGTCCATCGGCGCATGGCCGATCTTCGGATTTTTCGGTCTCGATGTACTGCTGATCTATCTGGCTTTTCGCTGGAATTACCGGTCTGCTCGCGCGCGTGAGGAAATCTCCGTGTCCCGCTCTGCCCTGCATATTCGCAAATATGCAGCGTCCGGCAAGATGACTGCGCATCGTTTCAATCCGTTCTGGATACGGTTCAAGGTTGCACGAAAGCCGGATATCGGAATTACCGGTATGAGCGTGGAGAGCCGTGAAGCGAGTGTCGCGATCGGAAACTTCCTCTCCCAGGATGATCGCGAAAGTTTCGCAACCGCTTTCGGTGCAGCGCTTTCAGAAGCACGCCGATAGCAACACCCTGGGGTCAGGACCTATTAATTTGGTGAAAATGGTGTGAGGCCATCCATTCGGATACGAGGAGAAAAGACGAAGGAAATGTGGTTCATTTTCGAGCTTTTTCGACAAAGTAGCCGGGTGGATGGACCACATCCTCTGGACACCGAAATGACTGGCGATCTGCTGCGTCGAACCGCTTGACCGGGGAAACCACCCCGTTCTTCGCGTCTCTCCTAGCAGCCCTTGTCATTTCAGGTGCCATTTCCATCAAATTAATCGGTCCTGACCCTAATATTGCCGGGTATCCTGAACTTCTCCTTCGTTTTAAGTTGAAACGAAGGAATCCGGATTGGCCCTTGAAGTCAGGCTTTTCACAAGCCATATCAGTTAGCGAGGAGATACGCCGTAAGGGTTCTCTTCATAACGGTCGCTTCTCATCAAGGACTGATGCAATGACAAGAATGACACCGTTTTCGAGCCCTTTGCTGCTCGGATTCGACACGATGGAAAAAACGCTGGAACGGATCGCAAAATCCGGCGACGGTTATCCGCCCTACAATATTGAACGCCTGCGCGGCGAGACGGGTTCCGAACGTCTGCGCATCACTTTGGCGGTGGCCGGTTTTGCCAGCGAAGACCTCGAAGTCATGACGGAAGACAATCAGCTCGTCATCCGCGGACGCCAGACCGACGATACCGAACGGGAATTTCTGCATCGTGGCATCGCTGCCCGACAGTTCCAGCGCGTTTTCGTCCTGGCAGACGGTATGCGGGTTCTCGGTTGCGACCTGAAAAACGGCCTTTTGGCCATCGATCTCGACCGCCCCGAACCCGAACGGCTGGTTAAACGAATCAGCATAGCGGTGAAAGACTGAGCTTGTTCAGTTTTTGTTCAGCACAATACCGCTATACTGAAAATGTGAAGCTCTGATGCGGCATGGTCGCAAATGACATGCCGACGAAATGGAGGCTAAGACCATGAACAGACATATATTCACCGAAAATGAATTCGCCCATCTCGGCGAAGGTGAAGTTGCCTATGTGCGCAAGATCCGTTCAGATGACCTTGCCCGCAGCTTCCCTGCCCTCCCACCGATA
Organism: Brucella lupini; assembly: GCF_002252535.1. Taxonomy (NCBI): domain Bacteria; kingdom Pseudomonadati; phylum Pseudomonadota; class Alphaproteobacteria; order Hyphomicrobiales; family Brucellaceae; genus Brucella; species Brucella lupini. Next base: position 11,884 of record NZ_NNRN01000047.1, on the reverse strand, counting down.
GAGCCGGGCCTTGAGCTCTGGGCGCTTTTTGGCGCCAGCGGTGAGCCAATCGTGCTCTCCGATGTCCGCGCCACCGCGCTACAAGGCGCGCAAGACCATGAACTGCGCACGGTAATGCTGCACTAAGGATAGACGCGATACCGGCCATCGCCGGTATCGCGCTTCCGTATGAAATCAGTACGGAAGATCGTGGCGTATACAAATGCCGCAAGTCGTCTTGAGGCAGAAGAAATATGCTTCTGCTCGGACTGTTTTTTCCTTCCCTGCCAATTCGTTTCTGCGAGCAAACAAACAAAACCGCCGTTCAAGCTGAACGGCGGTTTTGTCTACGAGAAACTATTTGAACTCAGGCGGCGTTGGAAGCAGGCTGAGCTGTCAGGAATGAATAGAGCGCCTGCGCGTCATGTGTGCCGCGCAATTTGGCAACCGTATCGGCATCGCGCAGCATACGGGCGATGCGCGAGAGTGCCTTCAGGTGATCCGCGCCGGCATTCTCCGGCGCGAGAAGCAGAAAAACAAGATCGACGGGTTGATCGTCCAGCGCCTCGAAATCGACCGGGGTTTCCAGACGAGCGAAGATTCCGGCTATTTTGTTGATGTTCGCCAGCTTGCCGTGCGGAATGGCAACGCCATTGCCCACCCCGGTAGAACCGAGGCGCTCACGCTGGAGAATTGTTTCGAAAACTTCACGCTCAGGGAGACCGGTCAGTTCCGCAGCCTTTTCAGACAGAATCTGCAAAAGCTGTTTTTTGGAGCTGGCTTTCAGCGCCGGGATAATCGCCCCAGGCTGAATCAGATCACTAAGATCCATTCTCTCCGTTCCTTCTTCAATCAGGCCTTTGCGGCCCGGTTTTGGGAAGCGCACGCGGCCGCCTAATCGCGATCTGCTGCGTGCGCTTCAGGTTTGCCGTCAGGCGCGTGGCGCGGCCTGGCGGGTGACCATCGATGGATCGACCCAGCCGATATTGCCGTCCGCGCGACGGTAGACGATGTTAACTTCATCATTGCCGGCATTGCGGAATACCAGAACCGGGTTCTCGATCAGATCCAGTTCCACGACCGCCGACGCCACCGACATGGTGCGCAGGGCGACGGACGATTCCGCAACAATTGTCGGCGCGTAATCCGCCGGAAGATCCTCCTCTTCCTCCGACAGCGGTGCCATAACACGATATGCAACGTCATCATAGATCGCATCTGGCTGCGTAGCCGGGCGCGATTTCAGACGACGCTTATAGCGGCGAAGGCGGGTTTCGATCTTGTCCGCGGCCGCTTCAAAAGCCAGCTGCGGATCCTGCGCGTCGCCAGTGCTTTGCAGAGTTGCACCACTATCGAGGTGCAAGGTGCAATCCGCACTGTAACGCGAACCGGACTTGGTGACCGTAACCTGTCCGGAAAAGCCATGATCGAAATATTTGCCGACTGCTTCATTCACCCGATCAATGATCCGGGTTGTGAAAGCTTCACCGACGTCCATATGCTTTCCAGATACACGCAGAGTCATTTGGCACACCTCATTTGCGTTACACCACAGGACTCAGTCTAATCACAAGGCGAGCGAAGCGCAAAGCGAACCAGCATCAAAGATGCTTTTCGTCCTGTGCGTTTTCCAACTAAATTCATGGTGCATGCACGCTTGCCAGGCGCACTTTCCGATGAGGCGTTGAAACACCTTCCAAAAAGCCGTCGAAGTCGTGACTGCTCCAATCAATAGCCCCTTTACGGGATGGTTGCCGCACATTGCTCTTTTAAGTAACGCCCCAGTAGCTGGTCCGTTGCCCGGATTTTTCCGGCCCGGTTTTCCTGGCCTGGTTTTCCTGGCCCGATTTTCCCGGAACGCCACATTGCCCTTCCTTCAAACATATGGACAACCGCAATTTCTTCCAGAAATTACAGCGATATTATCGGACGTTGTCTGCAAAACGCATTCGGCGGAAACGTCCAACCCATGTCTTCCTCCCCAAACCGGTTCTACTTTGAGGAGACATGCTTCAATTCTGCTTTGGCGTATTTTCGATCGTAGAAACACAAGTGCTTCTGCTGACATCTCGCCAATTCACGCTGACGACTTATCAGGAAGCCCTGGAAATGAGGGCGTCCAGACACGTGCCGCAACGCGAGCCGGGCTTCTATTGGGTGAAATGGCGCTTGTCAATTGGTCCTCCTGCCAGTTGGTCCTCTTGCAATGCTGATCTTTCCACAAATCGAGATCGAATTTTTCTGAAAGAGCAGCGCTACAGATCCAAAATTTTAGAGCATTCTCCCCTATTCGAATACGGGAATAAGGCCCTAGAGGTACAATCGGTGATTTAAAACGGTCCCTTCTCAGCGCAATCTGTGGAACCATTTTGGCTAGAGCGAAATGCGCTCACATTCGTTCGCGCTTCCGCTCTATCTGTCTGTATTACCGCATTTATGCAACGTCAGGTGATGCCACCTGACTGCAAAATGCTCTACGCAATCAGGAAGCTGACAATCTTGCCTTCTTTTCACGCCTGCGCTGAACCGATGAAGCAATATTCATCGATTCCCGATATTTTGCGACCGTTCTTCGCGCGATATCCACACCGTCCTTCTTCAGAGCATCCACGATGGCATCATCAGACAGTACGTCGTCGGACTTTTCGGCGTCGATCATCTGCCGAATACGATGGCGCACGCTCTCCGACGAATGAGCGTCGCCGCCTTCGGATGAGGCAATGGAGGCCGTAAAGAAATAGCGCAGTTCAAACACGCCACGCGGCGTGGCCATGAATTTGTTCGCCGTCACGCGGCTGATGGTCGATTCATGCATACCGACCGCGTCGGCAACCGTGCGCAGGTTGAGCGGCTTCAAGTGGGTCACGCCGTGGCGCAGAAAGCCGTCCTGCTGCCGGACGATTTCCTGCGTTACCTTGAGAATGGTGCGCGCGCGCTGGTCGAGACTGCGTACGAGCCAGTTCGCGGTCTGCATGCAATCCGAGAGAAATGCTTTCTCTTCGGCTTTGACCGAGATGCTCACCTCTGCATAATATTCATTGTTGACGATAAGACGTGGCATTGCGGCTGCGTTGAGTTCAATAGTCCAGCCACCGTCACGCGACGGTGTAACCAGCGCGTCCGGCACGATGGCATCGGCCACGGAGATTTCGAACAAAGCACCGGGCTTTGGATCGAGCATACGGATTTCGGTCAGCATATCGAGAATATCGGCCTGATCGACACCGCACAGCTTCTTGAGCGTCGCGAAATCCCGCCGTGCAAGAAGATCGAGATTGTCGATCAACGCCTCCATGGCCGGATCGAACCGATCCTTGAGACGCAACTGTATCGCCAGACACTCCCGCAGATCACGGGCAAAAAGGCCTGCCGGATCAAAGCCTTGCATCGCTCCAAGAACGCGCTCGATCTCGACGGTTTCCACGCCAAGATTCTGGGCCAGACCGACAATATCGACACGCAGATAGCCGCTCTCGTCCAGTGCATCGGCGAGCGCCGTCGCAATGAACCGGTCTGCCGCTTTGGAAAAAGTCAGCGCGATCTGTTCCGCCACGTGCTCGCTCAATGAAATCCGGCTGGCCGTAACCTGATCGATGTCGTAACTGCCACCTGAAACATATCCGTCACCGACGGACGATTTCCATTGCGCGGCAAGATCGGGACCGATCTCGTCGAAGCGACCCGGATCATCCGGAAAGATATTTTCAAGCGAGCTGTCGAAGGTGGATGAGAGGTTTTCGGCATTATCCGAAGCGCCTGTTTTGAACCAGTCGCGATCCGAAAAGTCGTCCGACGCCGCATCCTCTCCGCCGGTTTCAGCACCGTCTCGTGCTGATTCAGCGCCCGAAAAATCATCATTCGCTGCCTCAATTCGATCCAGCAGCGGATTTTTTTCAATTTCAATGTCGAGAAATTGCTCCAGCTCCATATGCGTCATCTGCAGCAGCTTGATCGACTGCATCAGCTGGGGGGTCATCACCAGCGATTGCGATTGACGGAAATCAAGCTTGGGCGACAGAGCCATGCGACGCGTTATTCTCCCCCGTTAAACCCTGTCAATAACCGCGGAACACATGGTCAACGCGCGAGATATCCTTGACAGCAATCTGGCCTTCAGACGGCACTCATCGACATGGGACCTGAGTCCATACAGAGGAATAAGCCGTGCGCTCGCAACCGTTTCAGGCTGAAAGCGCATTTGAATGAAAACTGGTATGAACCTTGCTTGTCAATTCAGAATGTGCGGTTTGGGGACAAAAGGGGAAATAGTCGCGGTTCAGCGGCACTTTCTGTAACTTTGTACAGAACATAACAGGCTCAAACCGATGGCTGGTCAGAATGAAGGCATTTCCATAGGAGCCTGAGACGATATGAAAATGCCGAATATCAAAGTGTGAATTGGTCGCCGAGATAAAGCCGGCGTACGTCGGGATTGGCGACGATTTCGGCAGGACGACCATGTGTCAGCACCTGACCGGCGTGAATGATGTAGGCGCGGTCGATAAGGCCGAGCGTCTCACGCACATTATGGTCGGTAATCAGAACACCGATGCCGCGGCTTGTCAGATGGCGAACGAGTTGCTGGATATCCGAAACGGCAATCGGATCGACACCAGCAAAAGGCTCATCGAGCAGCATGAAGTTTGGGCGTGATGCCAGCGCACGCGCAATTTCGAGACGACGGCGCTCGCCGCCGGACAGCGAAATGGCAGGCGCTTTGCGCAGATGAGCGATGTGAAATTCTTCCAACAACGCATCCAGCTCGGAAGCGCGTTTGGAGCGATCTTTCTCCACAACTTCCAGCACAGCCTTGATGTTGTTTTCTACCGAAAGGCCACGGAAAATGGATGCTTCCTGTGGCAGATAGCCGATGCCAAGACGAGAACGGCGATACATCGGCATAGACGTGACGTCGAAACCGTCGATCTCGATGGAACCGGCATCAGCCGGAACGAGGCCTGTCACCATATAGAAGCAAGTGGTCTTGCCTGCACCGTTCGGCCCCAGAATACCGACAGCTTCGCCAGCACGCACACCGAACGACACGCCATTGACGACCTGCCGGCCGCGATAGCTCTTGCAGAGACCGCGTGCCACCAGCGTCCCCTTGAGACGCGTCGACTTACCCGGCTGGCCGGGCATAGCGCCCGCGACATCGGATGGTGCGTTCACATTGTGCGATGCGTCTTGCGGCCCGTCGGCCTTCTTGTTCCAGAACAATCCCACGCCTGCTCCGGTCAGTTCTGCTTGGGCGCAGCACCGCCCTGCTGTTGATCTTTCGGGGCCATGATGATCGATACGCGACCCTTGGTCTGGCCCTTGCAGCTTTCGACATTGGCGCGGCCCGTATCGAGATGCGCCGTCAGCTTGCAACCGGTCACGACATTGTCGCCATCGGTCAGAACCACTTTCTGCCCCTGAAGAACCATAACCTGGTTTTTCGCATCATAACGCCCGGTATCACCAGTTGCGACCTGCGTCCCGGACTTGAGATAGACTTTCCCCGAAATGTCGATGTGATCGATGCTCGATGAATCGAGGCCGCCCACGCCAGCACTTGTCGGTTCCGGGGCCGGTGCTTCGCCGTCTTTCTTGGCCTTGTTGTAATAGACTGTCATCTGGCCTGCCTTCAGCAGGGCGTCGCCCTGCGAAACGGCAACATTACCGGTGAATATGGCAATGCCTTCCTTGTCGCGCATTTCCAGCTTGTCAGCGTCGATCTTGACGGGCGCCTTGCTGTTGGAAAGCTTCAGCCCGTTCACGGCTGCGCCTTCCTGCGCCAGTGAAACTGTCGGAGCCGCGACAATGCCGAGCGCCAGAACTGCAAATCCCATCCGCAAAGTGCGGGCCATCGTACCCTTGTTCATCTTGCCCGTCTCGCGTTCCATATAATTTCAGCTCCCCGAAGCATTCGACCATCCCTGGGTCGACATGCGGTCAGACGCAACATTAAGCACTTTGCGGCCAAATGGGAACATTCAGCATCGCAAAATGCGATCAAAAAAGCGGCTTAGAGCCTGTACCATTCCGATTGCATCAGAATCACGCTCTAACAATCTGTTTTCGAGCACATTTCGATCCGAGGACCGGCTTCAGACTGTACTCAACCGCGTCGCACAGATATGAATCGGTCCGAACGCTTCCCCTATCCTCAAATCAGGCGCCCTTTTCAGGGAGCCTTGTTGGGCGAAACAACGCTGCCGTCAACAGTCATTCGAACCTTGTTCTCGAAAATCAGAACCTTGCCGTTGTCCTTGACCTGCATGCTGTCGGCCAGAATATGCGTGCTGCCGCTGCGGATATCCACGGGCTTGTCAGTGGTGATCTGCCCGCTCTTGAGATTTACGTCCGCAGAACGCAGCACCGCACGTAAACCGTCGTCTGTCGTAACAGTAAAGTCCTTATCAAGTTGCAAACGCCCATTGGCATTGTCGTAAACACCGGACGTTGCCTCGACCTTGGCCGTGCCCTTGTCACCAACCGGCAGCTCCGCGGAAATGCCTTCAAGCGAAATCGCACCGCTGTTCTTTGCATCCTGCGTCGCCTTGGAAGCGGTCATTGAATAGGGGCGGTTATCCTTGGTATATCCATTCAGGTGCGGGCTCGTCATGACAAGCTTTCCGCTTTCGCCGCCATTGTTCACTTCGACCTTAACGGGCGCGTTCGGCGTCGCAAGGAACGTGTACCAAGAGAATACCGCTCCCACGATGATTGCGGCGACAGGGAGGGCTGTCTTCAGAACGCGAACGCGGATCGAATGGCGCTGTGCAGCATGAAAAAGCGTCTCGGCCTTCTCCGACGCACCAAAACGCATGCCACCCGTGCCGCGACCTTGAGCAGTCGCGTTCTGCGGCGCATGGCTATCTGTGGTGTCGGCGGTCATGTGGCGTTCAATTCCTCAACGGCTTTCGTAAAACTCGATAATCAGCGCGTGTGTGTCGCGCTTTTTCATTTCAATAAGGTTTATTTGGGGTGAAATAATCGGTCGCTCAATAGCTTTATACCGCGCAAAATACCGCACCCGCCTCGCAAACAGCAAGCAGGAACGGCCTATGCCTTTGATAATTCAGCCCAATTGACACCCCACCGAATTAAGCAGGATGCTATTCAACTCTTTGATACCACAAAACTCGGTCAAATTACAGCTGTGCGTATTGCAGCCGCCAAAGCTGATCTGGCAACGAACATAAGAATCTCGGACAGCTTCATTACAATATGTATTTCAGGCACTATCTCTAACCAGACCTATTTTTCGAAGATACTTGCCGCGTGCCCTCATTCGGGGCACAAGGTGAACTGCGGGGCGCAAGCCGCGCGATTTGAACGAACGGATGGACGGGAATGGCTCAAGACGCCGAAGCAATTATCGAACGCCGGAAATTGCGCAGAAAGCTGACGATCTGGCGTGGGGCCTTCCTGCTTCTGATCGCCGCCCTGATTGCCGTCTTCGCTTCATGGTCCATGCGCGGCACCAACTTCAACCAGCCGCACATTGCCAAGGTTCGTATCGAAGGCACCATCTTCGAGAATGAGGAATTGCTGAAGCGTCTCGACAAGATCGCCAAGGATGACGCCGTCAAAGGCGTGATTCTGGTTCTCGATTCGCCCGGTGGAACGACGGTGGGCGGCGAAGCGATTTTCGAAGCCGTGCGCAAGATTGCCGAGAAAAAGCCGGTCGTCACGCAGGTAGGAACCCTTGCAGCTTCCGCCGGTTACATGATTGCCAGCGCTTCGGACCACATCGTGGCACGACAGACATCCATCGTCGGCTCGATTGGTGTCCTGTTCCAGTATCCAGATGTTTCAAAGCTTCTCGATACGATCGGTGTGAAGGTCGAAACCATCAAATCCTCGCCACTCAAGGCGGAACCCAATTATTTCAGCCCGGCCAGCGAAGAAGCCAAGGGCATGATCCGCAATATGATCATGGATTCCTATGCGTGGTTCGTGGACATTGTCGAAAAACGCCGTTCGTTCACACATGAACAGGCGCTGGCCCTCGCCAATGGCGCGGTTTTTACAGGGCGACAGGCACTCGATAAAAAATTGATCGACGGATTGGGCGGTGAAGAGGAAGCGGTCGCCTGGCTTGCGAGCAAGGGGCTTTCCAAAGATTTGCCGCGTCTGGAATGGAAGCCGGTCAGCAGTGAAACGGGTTTCTCGCTGCGCGATCTTATCATTCATGCCGGTGCACGCCTTCTTGGCGTGCCGCAGGAAGCAGACGGCATGTTGAAGCAGATCGCCAAGGAACGCATCTTTCTTGACGGACTTCTCTCGGTTTGGCACGTTGACGGTACGCCTGAAGCGAATTGACGCCAGCTAGGTAAACTTACACAATATCCGGTAGATACCGGATGAAACAAACAGAAGAACAGGGGTTTAAAGCCGTGATCAAATCGGAACTCGTTCAGATTATCGCCAGCCGTAATCCGCATCTCTTTCAGCGCGATGTCGAAAACATCGTGGGCGCGGTATTCGACGAGATCACAAACGCCCTTGCCGAAGGCAATCGTGTTGAGCTGCGCGGCTTCGGCGCCTTTTCGGTGAAGAACCGCCCTGCTCGCAGCGGTCGCAATCCGCGCACCGGCGAAACGGTGGACGTGGAAGAAAAGTGGGTTCCCTTCTTCAAGACCGGCAAGGAACTGCGCGACCGTCTCAACGGCGCAGTCTGATAAACATCATGGCGGCAAAACGCATCATCGCCATCATCGTTCTCGTGCCGCTTGCAGTGGCTCTGATTGCGTTGTCGGTTGCCAATCGCGCATCGGTGCAGTTTACGATCGATCCGTTCAATCCGGGCAATCCCGCTCTGTCCTATAATGCGCCTCTGTTTCTGTGGCTGTTCGGCGCGCTTCTTCTCGGCGTTGTCATCGGCTCACTGGTGACGTGGCTCACACAAGGCAAGCACCGCCGCAAGGAGCGCATGTACAAGCAGGAAGCTGCGCGCCTGCTTGAACGGAGCACCGCCGCCGAAAAGCGCAATATGCCGGTCGTGAACTCCTGAAACACCTGCTATTCTCAAACCCGGAGGCAAAACTTCCGGGTTTTCATGGTCGAAGCGCGATTGAACGTCGTTTTCCCCTTTCACACCGGCCCTGTTTATCCTACCTAGACCCCAATCATGATGATTGGAGTTTCGGGTGAAAGCGCCAAAGGGAAAAGGCAAAAAGCCGTCGGGCGGCAAACAGGACCGTGGTTTCGAGCGCGCAAGACATGATGCGCCGCGTTCAGAAAGCAAATTTGAAGGCCGATTTGATGGCAAGTCTGACAATAAAGGCTCGTCTTTCAAAAAGCCGCGTCCCCAATTCGCCAAGACCGCACCCAAGCCCTTAGACGACAAGCCCGCTACTCCGCTTCGCGAAATCAAGCCTTATGCCGGTGCACGCCCGGGAGAACGACTGCCGCTCATTCTCGAAACGGAACCCTCGCCCGATTATGCGCTTCTCGACAGCGGCAACGGGTTGAAGCTCGAGCAATATGGTCCCTATCGGATCGTCCGCCCGGAAGGTCAGGCAATCTGGTTGCCGAGCCTGCCGCAGAAGGAATGGGACCAGGCCGATGCCGTCTTCACCGGCAACACCGACGAGGAAGGCATGGGACGCTGGGCCTTTCCGAAAGTGCCGCTCGGCGAAACATGGCCAATGCAGCACGATGGCATTTCCTTTCATGGCCGTTTCACCTCGTTTCGCCATGTCGGCGTGTTCCCAGAGCAGGCCGCGCATTGGTCTTATATGGATGGGCTTATCCGAGATGGGGTAAAGTCCGGACGCAGCGTTAAGGTGCTCAATCTTTTCGGCTATACGGGCGTCGCCTCGCTGGTAGCGGCACGTGCAGGTGCGGAAGTGACCCATGTGGATGCCTCCAAGAAGGCCATTCTCTGGGCGCGTGAAAATCAGGAAATGGCCGGGCTTTCGGACAAGCCAATCCGATGGATCTGTGAAGACGCGATGAAATTCGTTCAGCGTGAGGAACGGCGCGGCAGTTTCTATGACATCATCCTGCTTGATCCGCCTGCCTATGGGCGCGGACCGAGCGGCGAGGTTTGGCAGTTGTTCGAGCATCTGCCCGCAATGGTGGATACATGCCGGTCCATCCTGACGCCAAAACCGCTCGCCGTCATACTGACTGCCTATTCGATCCGCGCATCCTTCTTCGCCATTCACGAACTGATGCGCGACCGTTTCACCGGCCTTGGTGGTACAGTCGAATCGGGCGAACTTATTCTGCGCGAACGGTCCGCCGATCAGTCGGGAGGACGCGCGCTTTCCACATCCATGTTCAGCCGCTGGGTAGCAAAATGAGCCGTGACGACGATTTTTCCAAAGGCGGCTCTCGTGCCGAATATTCCAAGGTAGGTCAGGTGAAGGAAGTCACCAGCCTCACCAACCCTATCGTGAAAGATCTCCGCTCGCTGGCGCTGAAAAAATTCCGCGACCAGCAGGGCGTGTTTCTGGCCGAAGGGCTGAAGCTCGTCATCGACGCGCTCGAACAGGACTGGCGCATCAAGACGCTGGTCTTCGCCAAGTCCGGCAAGGGCAACAAGATGGTCGAGCAGGTTGCCGCCCGCACCTTCGCCAAGGGCGGGCTGGTGCTGGAAGTGACTGAAAAGATCATGGCTGCCATTACCCGCCGCGACAACCCGCAAATGGTGGTCGGTGTTTTCGAACAGCAATATCGCCCGCTCGCAAACCTCAAGCCGAAGAACAACGATGTTTATATCGCGCTCGACCGCGTGCGCGATCCCGGCAATCTGGGCACTGTCATCCGTACCGCCGATGCGGTCGGCGCCAAGGGCATCATTTTGATCGGCGACACCACCGACCCCTATTCGCTGGAAACCGTGCGCGCCACGATGGGCTCGGTCTTTTCCATGCCGCTCTATAAAGTGACGGAAGCCGACTTCCTCAACTGGCGCAAGGGCATTTCAGGCCTTGTCGTCGGCACCCATCTGAAAGGTGCGGTCGACTATCGCACCATTCCCTATGCCAACAAGCCGGTCGTGCTGATGATGGGCAACGAACAGCAGGGCCTGCCGGACAGTCTGGCCGATACTTGCGACAAGCTTGCTCGCATTCCGCAGGCAGGCCGTGCAGATTCCCTCAATCTTGCAATTGCCACCGGCGTCATGCTCTACGAAATTCGTCGCGACGCACTCACGCTCGATGAAAGGGTTTCCGGATGAAGCGACACGCAGTCTGGTCCTCACTGTTCGTCGTTGTTCTCACCATGCTGATCGATCAGGGTGTCAAACATCTGGTGGAAACTCGGATGGGCTACGGCCAGCAGATCGACCTGCTGCCGTTCCTTGCCTTGTTTCGTACGCACAATGAGGGCATCGCCTTTTCCATGCTGGCATGGCTGCATGATTGGGGACTGGTCGCAATCACCGCAGCAGTTATTTTGTTCGTACTTTATCTGTGGTGGACCAACGCGCCGGACCGCATCTTCGCACGCTACGGTTTTGCACTTGTCGTTGGCGGCGCCATCGGCAATCTTATCGACCGCGTGATGCACGGTTACGTCGTGGATTATATTCTGTTTCACCTGCCAACCTGGTCATTTGCAGTTTTCAACCTCGCCGACACCTTCATTACAATCGGTGCAGGTCTCATAATTCTGGAGGAATTCCTCGGCTGGCGGCGCGAACGGGCTGCCCGCTAACCCGCCGGGTTGAACAGTCCCTGCCTTTCGCATAATTTGATCTCTTAAAATTAAAAGCTTTTTGAAGAGGATAAGGTCCAGTCATCCGAATTGACACATTGGTGACATGCTTCTGTCATCGTCGCGTAGCACTGAATCTGTACTGCTTCGGTCGAACTGGACATCCTGTCCATGCAATCGGCTGAACAAGGATTGGAACTGGCTAAAGCATGTCGCTGTTAACCGGATTCGGGATTCCCGTTTG